>JAJCXQ010000250.1 GCA_029263355.1 Acidobacteriota bacterium
TTCTCCGGTTGCAATTTGAAACGGCTCGCTAAACGCGTACTGCGTAATGCCCCCAACAGTTCTAACTGCGACGGCCCTAAGAAAGTCGTCGCTTACAAAGTCCGGCGGAGTGCCCGGCCCGCCCGCTCCAAACAGATCGTCGGCGGAAATGTTGGATATTTTATAACTTCCATCCGGATTAACCTGAACCGTCTGGCCGTTGACCGTTACCGTCCAGGTTTCGTCAAGTTGGGCAAACGCATTAGAGCTAAAAAGGATAACAGTAATTATTGCCGTAAACAGAACCAATAATCGTATTCTGTTATTTGCGTTCCTTTGAAAAGTCGTCATGGTGTAACTCCTTTTATAAATTATAATGAAAACTGAGCAGCTTGTCTGCTCAAGTAAGAATTATACCTTTGAGGGGATAAAAATTGGTTTGTATAAAAAAGCCTTTATATCAATGCATTGCCAAGTTCATAATCAATTGCATTAGATTTTTATACCAGAATCCTGAAGATAGCGTATTATAAGATTTAAAATATCGTTAATGTCGTCGTTTCAACGCTCTGCGGCTATCTTTAGGAATCTACCGGTATTACATCTCCATCCAAGTTTATGCGAACATTGTAATTTTCAATCTTAAATCCTGCATCTCCAGCTATCCCCTTGTATAGAAAAGCCTCAACACTGTCATTCAGATATTTAAGCTCTATTTTTCTAGGCACAACCAAAGCAAACATCGGCGCTGGGCCTAAAACTACAGGCTCTTTCCATAGTATGTTCCCTTTTTTAATGTTTAACCTTTGCGCTACGAACACATTATTGTTTGTTGAAAATTTATACCACACAGCAATAATGTCTCGTCCTTTGTTCACTCGGATTAATGAAACCGGATTATGGGAGTCTCCTGAATGTGAACGGAATCCAAGTGTTATCCCCTCTTTTCGCCACGCAATGTCTCCGTTGACCAGAATATGAAATGCTTTTACTCCAAATACTCCAGACCCAACGAGAGCTATGCCATTATTTTGTGTTAAAATCATATCATAATAAAATATATCTTTCTCTGGAACTTTAGTCGTCCAAACATTTTCACCGTTTTTCGAGAACTTTCTTATAAAAAAACCATTTGGAGATGTCTGCCTCCAGGAGACAAAGCAACTTCCTCCAGGCCCGGCTATAACATCTGGACTATATTTATAGCCTTTAGTACGAACCTGCGCTACGTTCTCATCCCATATAATATTGCCGGCCTTATTAATACGAAACAACAAAATAGGATCGCGTAATCCACCGTGAGCGGCAATGACGATATGACCATCAGTGAGCATTGCCTCATGATGCTCTAATGTTGATAAAGATTCGAAAATTGATTTCATAACTGCCTTCTTTTGATCTAATATCTTTTCGATAAGAGCTTGATCAATTTCCTTCGGTTCTGAAATATACTCTGTTTCCTCGGCGTATACATATGTCAAAGATAAGCCACCTATTATCATTAAAAAAATAGCGTAAACAGACCATCTGCAAACTTTATTCATTGGTATAACTCCTCCAATATTAATTGTCATAGCTATTAATTTCACCATATTTTGAACCTCCATCCGGCCCATGCTGTTTTCCTGGGTCAGCCCAATCTTCTGTTCTGAATTGGTCCTGTGGGATTGTTTCCGCTGCTTCAGCTTGGGTTTCACATGATATACTACCACCGTCAAAATTGTTTCCGCCAGGTTCTTCTCCCAAATCATCATGATCAATATCTAAATCTACATCGCCTCCCAAACCTAAAACGTACTCATCCGCTTCATCAATATTGCCGTCATTATCATCATCTACTCCTGCTATGCCGGGTTGATTATCAGGCCCTGGGTTAAAATGGTTGTACAGGTTGTGCGTGTGTGGCACATTAAATGACCATCCAGCGGCGGGCGCGTTACGTAATGTTCCTGTTATGCCTGAAAAAAAAGGCAGAGTATTATTATCGACAATTTGTTGAACATGTCTATTCTCATGAATAACTACGTTTGCAAATCCATCTATTCCGGTCTTGTTGTTTCTGGCTATAAACTGGAGTATACCTTTAAATGCATCCGAAATTCTAATTTCATCACGAGGGCCTGCAAATGTGCTCCATTCACGTAATGCGGGCGTTTGTCCGATACCTGACCTCGTAATTAAATCATTGCTGTACACTAAATCAGGATCCCCTGCGCCTGTTTGATTCCAATAGAAAAACCAATTTATTGCTATACCTTCTGGGTTGTTGCTTGAATCTCTTGGAAAGAAAACTTCAATGGTAACTTCTTCCTTTTTAATCCCATCACACTCAATTGTAACTTTCTTTTTCCCAAAATCAGAGTTATTTGCCGGCAAACCGGTAAAAGTTGCTTTTGCTACCAGAAAACCGCCGCTAACAGACGCTTGCCCGTTTGGATTGCCAGCTTCCCATACAGGCGGCTGGCCAACATTTTCCATTGTAAATTTTACAATATTTTTAACTTTATTTAAATCAACCCCGGCAGGCACAACTTTAGCTTTAAAGTTTATTGTAAAAACTCCTGGGGACGTTCCTGAAAATGTAAATTCATTTTGACCATCACCGGAATCTATTGGAGCTAAAACCGGATCTCCTTTTGGTGTAACAAGCTCCACCTTAACTGCCGTTGCCGTTACAGCTCCAAGCGGCAGGTCAGCCGGAGCGCAACTTACCTGGGAGCCCGGAGGATCTACTACTTTTGCCGTGAATACACAAGTATATACGCCTGCCGTTGCGTTTTCAATCGGGTCCGTTTTCTTGCCAACACCGGTAATCTCTCCATTAGGAAGCGCGGGACTTGTTATTTTCCATGTGTAAGTTGGATCGCCTGCAATTGAGATGGTTGTTTTCCCGAAATCCGGGCAATCTCTTTCAATCCGGCCACCAACATGAGCCACGCCCGAGGCTGTAAACGTTATTATCTCGCCCTCGCAAACCACTGCATTATTAACCGGGACAATGCCGTTAACCGCTACAGAGCCGCCTTGCAGCGCTCCTGAGCTTATGCATGTATATACGCAGTCCTCGCAATTGAGTATACATTTTTCGCAATCACCCACCGAAGCATACCTGGGGCAGTTGCATCCCCAACCGGCTTTGACTATTCCGGCGCCCGGGTCGCTTAATATGTTGAAGCCGTCATCGGTTACGTGGCCGGTGGCCACTATCTCAAACCTGTTGGTGTCGTGGTCAAAGCTCAGGAAGTAGGCTATTGAGCCGGCGGGCAGGCCGGACATATTCGGGTAAATTATATCAACCGGAGGATCAAATATAGCGCCCGCGGGCTGCAATGTCCAGGCAAAAGGCGGGGCCGCGCCGTCGGGCATGGGCATTGGGACTTTGTCAAAATGCACCTTGTTTAACGCAATGGTCGCCGGGTCGGCAGGGGACGGTATTGTGCCGTCTGCCCTTGTCATTGAGCCCGCTTTTACAACCATTTCAAGTCCCTCTATTCCATCTACCGTTAAAACCACATCCTGAGTTCCGTCATAGGCGCGGGCGTTAACGGGATCAAGGGGAGGCAACAGCACGGGAGTCGGCAGTGAATTTGCCGCGTTCGGCGTTATTATAGGCTCAAACGCAAGGGCCGGGAAGCTGCCCGGCGCGATTGATTGGCCGTTTAAGGTTGTGGCCGTAAGGCCGTCAACGATTAATTTTGAACGCCCTCCGCCTGCGACATTGTTAAAGGTAAATTGGCCTTCAACATCAGTGGTTGTTATTTGAGGCGCGTTATTGCCGACAATTAATACGCAATCAGCATTCCCTACGGGCAGGTTTGAATTATTTAGCGCAAGGCCTGAGAAAGTAGTAGGCTGTAATGCGTCCCTGATTACTCCAAACAGGTTAAAAACAGCGGGGTTGCCCGGATTGCCGGGGAAATTGGCCTCAACAATATTGTTGCCTCCCGCCTGACCAAGGACAAAATTGACTTCTGCGTGGCCGGTGACTCCTGTGTTTACAATAGTTGTAGACGCGTTGTTAACCTTTCCGTTGCCGGAAGTTACGGTAAATGTCACGGGCACGCCTTCAACTCCGTTGCAGGCGTCGTTAACCCATACTTTAAGCGGCTCGGGCGCGGGTCCGGCGGCTTCGGCGCGTTGATTGTTGCCTGAGCCGATATTCATCTGTTTCGGCAAATCCGGGTCGGCCGAGGCGCAGAAGAATGTTGTGCCGACTATGCCGGCGGACAGGACTTCAATGCGGTTGTTGCCGCAGCCCGCGTCGCTGCCGAGAGCCCAGAACGCCTGGGCCAGT
>JAJCXQ010000251.1 GCA_029263355.1 Acidobacteriota bacterium
CTTGTAGGCGCTTGAGGGTCGGCCGAACCACATCGCCGAGTTCCACGATGTTCCCGCCTTCACGCATCGAGATTGCCAGCGCCAAGCACCCACCAGCACGATCGCGGGCAATCGACTGGGGCGGATCAATGTAGCCCCGGCTAATCTCGGCCAGATCTTCAAGGTAAACCACTTTGCTCGACCCTGGGATCTGTAAAACCGTACGCCGGATCCCTTCTAGGGATTCGAAGTTACCGGACGGCTCGAGCACAATTTTTTCGAAACCGGTGGTGATCGAGCCACCAGGAATGATGATGTTCTGCGCTTGGAGTAGTTGCTGCAGTTGGATCGGCGACAGCTTGTACTCAGCTAGCCGGGCGTTGTTGTATTCGACGAATACACGCTCTTCCTGAGCCCCGAAGATCTCGACTTTGGCGATATCTTCGAGCAGCAACAGCTCGTCACGCACCTCATCGGCAACCTCTTTGATCTCCGCATAGTTGAAACCATCGCCACTGATCGTCACCACGATGCCGAAGACGTCGCCGAACTCGTCATTGACGAAAGGGCCGCGAATATCCTCCGGAAGATCCGGGCGGGCGTCCTCGATCTTGCGTCTCAACTTGTCCCAAATCGGGCGCAGGTTGGTGACCTCCTCCCGAATGTTGACATTGATGATGGAGACGCCGGTCTTCGATTGACTGCCGACAAAATCAAGCTCGGGAATCTCTTGGATTACCTTTTCCAGCTTGTCGGTCACCAATTGCTCGACGCGCTCAGGACTGGCGCCGGGAAAGATCGTCTGGACGACCGCCACTCGGATCAGGAAGCCTGGGTCTTCGCTCTGCGGCAAACCTAAAAACGCCGAGATACCGGCAGCCGCGACCACCAATAGCGCCACCGCGGTTACCCGGTTCTTGTCGATCGCCAGCTGTGTGATATTCATCGCTCGCTCTCCGCCACACCAGCTAAGCGCCGGAGCTTGTCAGGACTCGGACACGCTGGCCGTCACGAAGACGTCGCACCCCGGCGGTAATCAAGAGGTCTCCGTGGGCCAAGCCGTCGAGGATCTCGATACCTTCCGGTGTCAAATCACCCACCGTAACCGAGCGACGACTGGCCTCATCACTCTCACGGCTTTGGTCGCCGGACTCGAGCACGAAGACGAATCGGCCGTCCCGATCTTCGCCCACCGCCTCCGACGGCACTAAGATATGCGCTTCGCTATTGCCGGATGCAAATTGGAAACTGACACTAGCCGCCATTCCGGAGCGTACCGAGCTCTTAGCAGTGCCTAATTGCACGGTCACTGGATAAGTTGCTCCGGCGCTGGTTGCCGCAACGCCAACTTCAGTGACGACCCCTGGAAAGCTCGTATCTGGCAGCGCGTCGAAACTCACCTCAACCTGATCACCCTCGCGAACATCCGCAATCAGCACCTCGGGCATCGCAACCTCAACCTCGGGCTGCGTCCCCGAAGCCAACATGGCGACCGCCTGGCCAACGCCGACGTTTTCATTCTCTTCGATCAGCGCTGAGGCGATGGCGCCAGCGACCGGCGCAATCAACCGCGTGTAACCGAGCTGCCGACGCGCCAACTCGACGCGTTGACGCGCCGCCGCCACCTGCGCCCGACTGGATTCGGACTGCGCCCGTGCCGCGTCGAGATCACTTTTCGAGGAGTTCTGGTTCTCGTACAAGCCACGGGCGCGATCGTAGTCGGCGTCAGCCTTGCGCTCCGAGGCCAATGCTTGGGCGAGAGACGCCTCGGCTTCCTTGAGCTGTAAGTTGAGGTCGGTGTCATCCAGGCGTGCCAGCTCCTGCCCCTTCCTCACCGTCTCACCGACAATCATCGACACCGATTCGACGGTCCCTCCCACCCGAAAGCTGAGCTGTGATTCGACGCCAGCACGGGCGACGCCTGAAAAAGTACGCTCTCGCTGATCGCCACTCGAGACGACTTCTTGAAATCGCACCGGCCTGAGCACAGGCTCGACTTCTTCGACATCGCCACCGCAGCCCAGGCTGAACGCACCCCAGAGGCTGATGCCGAGAAGCGCCGCTATGTCGTCAACGTGCCGTCGTCTGCTGCGCATTATCGTTCCCTTCTGAGCCTGGACACCGCCCGCGGCTCGAGGCCATTGTCACGGAAAAACGTCTCCAAGCGACTGAACCAGGCCGCCTGCTCCTGCGGCGTCCGCATGAATTCAAACCAATTCACCGACCGTTCGACATTGATCAGGTCGATGAAGAATTGGTATAGCGCTGAGGCCGCAGCAAGCTCCGCCGACAGCGACGCGTCTTGAGCATCAATCAAGTCGAGCACGTTGACCACACCCCGCGAATAAGCGTCGGTCACCAGCTCGAGGTTCTTTGTCGCCGCATCCGCCGCTTCTTGGGTTAGCGCGATACCGGAGAACGAAGCGTTCGTCAGGTAGAGGTTGGAGCGAATCAGCTGCTCGAGGCGCTCAGCGAGGGCCTCCCGTTGCAGCTCGAGATTGGCGAGGTTCTCCTCGGCTTCGATCACGTCGGCACGCCGCGAGCCACCTGAATACAGCGGCAGGGTCGCTTGCAAAGCGAAGCTCCAACTGGTGTCTTCGACTGTCCCTAAGCGGTCCGCGCCCTCGCCGTCGCGCTCCAGCACGTGATCGAGCTGCCCTTGCAAAGCCACGTCCGGGCGCCAGAAAGAACGCCGAGAGCTGCTCAGCAAACGCTCTTGCGTCGCAATCGCTGAGTCAAACTGCATCAGCTCCGGTGCTCTTCCCAACCCTTCGTCAACCATGAATTGGCGAAAGATCTCGAAATGCAACTGTGTACCGATATAGGGCAACACCTGGTCGCGGCTCCGGAATAGCGACAGCTGCTGTTTCGGAGTTCGCTCTACCCTCGCTTCTTCAGCGCTCAATGGCTGCGACAACGGAGCGTCCAACAACTCTTCCAGGGTGATGTCCTGAGTGCGGTAACCTTCCTCGATCCGCTCGTGCATCAGTCGATTGAGCGCGATCTTGGCCTGATATGTCGCGGCCCGCGCGTCCACCAGATTCCGGCGAGCTGTCGCCACCTCGCTTTCCCAGCGATAAACCTCGCCGGGCCCCGCCGTCCCCACCAACCGTCGCACGGTCGCCAGTTCAAGATTCGACCGCGAGACCTCGAGATTACTCTTGCGGATCTCCTCCACTGTGCCAGACAGCAGCACATTCATGTAGGAGACCATCGCCTCTTGAGCGATATCGAGGCGCAGCTGATCGAGCTCCTGTTCACGAGTGAGCTGCGCAAAACCCTGGATCGCAATGTTGGCCAAGGCGGGTTCCGAGTACAACAGCTGAGTCAGAGTCAGATTGTTGCTCCAGGTCCGTTCAGCCTGCACCGCGAAGGCCGACGACGCACGGTCAGAGTCGATCTGCACGCCGGACAAGCCGGTCTCGATCTGCGGCCGATACGTTGATCGGGCCCGCGTCACGTTCTGGAGTCCGGCCGCCACTTCGCGTTCTTTAGCCGCGATGTCGAGATTGGCTTCGATGGCTATCTCGACCGCTTCTTCGATCGACAACACCTTACGATAATCGGGTTCTTCGTTGAGTAGGTCCGCTTCGGTCAACAGATGCCAGGCTGGGTAGACATTGATTTTGCGCGCGGTTTCCATATTGATCGTCAATCGCTGACGATCGGGAACGTGTACCGGAATAGAACCAGGCTCCTCACCCAACAAGATGCGCTGAACGTTGAGCGCGATGCGCCGCGTCAGCCGGTTGTAGAACGCCTGGTCACGTTGTCCCGCCAACAGCCCACTGGCAACCTCGGCGACCCCGAACATAGAAAAACTCGCCAGCCCTTTTGCGTTGATACCCTCGATGAACCGCTGGCGCTCACGATCCGGCAAGTGCACCAACGGCGCCACGTAGACCGCATCGGTATCGGAAGAAATCGCGGCCAATGCCTCGTCGATCGAGTCTCCGACCGCAACGATATCGAAGCCGAGCCCGTGCTTGGCAGCGGCCTGCCGAATCTTGTCACCGAGCTCCGGTACCGCCGCCACGAACCAACGATTGAAGATCACCGTCAACTTGTCGAACGGGACGATCTCGAGAAAGAGCTCAATGTCGCGCTCGAAGGTCGAAGGAAAGGCCAGATAGTTGAGGTTCTTGACTCCGCTGGCGCCGTCGAGCTCGGGTAGATTCTGCAGATCGGCATCGATCACGAAGCCCGCGATCACCGGCTTCGACAGCTCCGATCGACAGCAGAACGTCTGCGACGCCACCACCCCCAACGCCAGAATCAGATCGACCTCCGGGTCCAGCAGCAACGTATCGATA
>JAJCXQ010000252.1 GCA_029263355.1 Acidobacteriota bacterium
TGGTTCGGGTTGGCAGGAGAAGAATCAGAGTGCGCGCCGGCATCATTGTCGTTCGCCTTGAGATCGATCGAAGTGATCGTAGGCTCCATGGAGGCGGGGGCTGGATCAACCTGCATCGGTTGCTGTTCGACGGCGATGGCGTCAGCTTCAGAGGACAGCATGCTTGCAACAGGAGCATCAGAGGCGGCTGTCGACAGAGGCATCTCAGAGAGCTGGGCCGAAGACCGTGGCATTTTGGGCAAGAGGTCGGGGCGTGCGACACAGACGCCAACACTGGCGGCTGCCAACACGGTGATCGAGATCGCCAGGAACGTGGCGCGGGATCGTCGAGGTGGAGTGACTTTGGAATGGATGACGACCGGCGCCAGCTCGTTGGAAGGCAGATCGGTCGGCTCGGAGTTGTCAACTCCGTCCATGAGCAGATCGGCAACCAGCCGGAAAGTGCTGTCAGGGCTCTTCAGCAGCATCGTAATCGCGGTCACGATCCGTTCGAAGTCGGGATGCGAGGACTCGCCGGCCCAATTGATGAGATTCGCAGTTTGGAGCCGGCCGAAACCCAAAGGCACTGGCACATCGTCGATCAGGATCGGCATCAAGATGCCTCGCCCCGCTCCCGTCGCGGCCTCTTCCTTAACCCAATCGGACTGGACCGACCTCTCCGACCACAGCACGACGATGCATAGCGCCTGGTCGAGAGCTTTTTGGATCACTTGATCGAAAGACTTGCCGGCCGGGATATTGCGGTCCCACCACACCGAGAAGCCCTTCGCTTCGAGTTGCTCGGCGATCTGTTTGGCGCGTGGTCGATCTTCTCTCTTATAGCTGATGAATATTTCACTCATGGTCATCTCCTCCAAAAAACGACGTGATGCGTCTTGTTGGGCTTGCGCTTGTTTTAATCCGTGTCCTGTTTGCTTTGTTTACCCAATGTTTTTCCCAGCCATCACCTTGGATAACGCGAGATGGCAGAGAGACGGGCCAACTTTTGTTTTGCGATCAGATCGTGAGCGCTGAAAAAGAAGCGAACGATGTGGCCCCGGCTGTTGCCCAACTGCGTGAGACAGGACAAGAACGAGGCCGAAAGCAAGCAGCTCAAACGGCAAGTAGCGCAAACGGAAGCTAGCGAGGAGATCACGATGTTGAAGCAATGGCTGAGTCAGCTGGAGACGGTCCACAGAGCAGAATCTCGCGAGGAGCGTGAGGCTATTTATCGCTTCCGCTACCGGATCTACTTCGAGGAGTTCGGACGTGAGCTCGGCTCACCGGATCACGCTCGGCAGTGGGTGAAAGACGATGACGACGACAAAGACACCAGCACCCTGCTATACACCGGCACGATCGACAACATGACTGGCACGGTCAGACTGCGGCATTGGATGGCTGGCGCGGTACCGGAGTACGACGTGCATGAGCTTTCGATGGACCTCCTTCCAGGGATCGAGAGTCGCAATACCGGCGAGATTGGCCGGCTCATGGTGCGTCGGTCGATGCGGGGAAAGGTTGTTCTGTCGTCTCTGCTGCGGGCCAGCTACGAGATCTTCGCGGGTGAACAACTCACCGATCTCGTCTTCTGTTATTGCTCGCCAGGACTGGTTCGTTTGTACCAGCAACTGGCGATGCGTCCCTTTGGCGGACGGTTGGTCAACGCTCCCGATGGCATGATGGTGCCGTTGGTCTCGGTGCTGTCAGACCGTGGTTACTATCGTCGAATGCGATCCTTTCTAGCGCCCCTGGTGCGGCGTTTCTTCGGGCCGGGCAAGCGTCCGATTCTCTCCCTCGAGCCCTACCTGCGCCTCTTCGCTGAGGGTGCGAACGGCATTGAATTTGATCCCGATCGGGTCTGGCGCCGGGTCGAGGCAGAGCTGCTGTCAGATGCTCCGGGTCGCCCGGGTCGCCCGGGGCGACCGGAAACGATCTTCGATGCACTACCTCGGGAGGCGGCACGGAAATTGGCCAGCTCCGGGCAAATTTTGGACGTCAACGACGGAACCTTAGTCACCCGCAAGGGCTTCGGCGAGCGTGAGCTTTACATCGTGCTCGACGGTTGTTTCGAAGCGATCGACAACGGTCGCACCCTGCGTTGTATGCAACATGGCGACCTGTTTGGTGAGATCGCCTTTTTGGACCCCGAAGCCCGGCGCACGGCCTCTGTTGTGGCTCGCGGTGAAGGTCGAGTCCTGGTACTTCGTGGGCGGGCGGTCGACAAGCTGATGCATCGCGACCAGAACCTGGGTGTTTGTTTGCGGGATTTGCTCGCCGGTCTCATGACGCAACGGTTGGGGACCTCTCGAGCTGTGGAGATGACCGCGGCGTAGTGTGTGAGTCCGGATTGGGATCGAGAAGCTATGATGCCACGGATCGTGACGCCAGGAGCCGGCAGCAGACGGCAGAGCCCAATCATCTGCCGCGGAGCGCGTGGTTGGCAACGGAGCTCAACGCCAAGACACGTGTTGACACGCGGTGTCGGTCCAATTGTCGGCCGACAAACGCGCTGGCACCGCGTGCTCGGGGAGTCTTAGTCACCCACAGGGCGCCGACACCCCGTGTCGACTGCTGATCACCTTGTGGGGTTGCGCTCGCCCCGGAGGGAGCCCCGCGAGTGGTGGACCCGTCGCTAGCGATTCTGCAGTTGACGTTTCTGGTCCGCAGTCAAAACGTCGGGCATCGAGCCGCCGAAGTAGCTCCAGCTGTTGAGGGCGATCGCTTGCTCCTCGGTCAGGTCGAGAGCGAGGAGCTCGGGGTGCCGGGTGCGCAGAGAATGTTTGGGATCGATGAAATGCGGCTGGCCACGACGGCTGTCGATGTCGCCTGAGTCGAGGTGGCGGGCAGCCTCTGCGCGGTCGCTGTCGTCGCTGGCGATCAGCGAGTAGAACGAACGCTGACGTTTGAGAGCTTGGGTCAGCTCTCCGACATCGGTCTTGCTTGGGTCGTAGTCGACCTGGACAATCTCGGCGCCTCCCCAATGTCCGATCCGCGAACCGACAACACCCTCAACCCGGCCTAGGGTCGCTTCGCCGGTCCAATAACAATACATCGAGAAGGTTGCCGTCTCGGTCTCCGCTGCGTTGGCTGTAGCGGTTTTCACGTTATCCGACGTGAAGGCAGGAACTGCGGCGAGGGCAAAGGCGATCAGTCCGACGAGCCAGATGTATTTCATGATCTGAATCCTTCGAGAGGTCTTAGTGCGCCAGCCGGCTGCACGGAAGCCGGCACCAAAACTAAGGTACGCCCGAAGCTACGGGTGACGTCAAGTCGTGGATTGCCAGCCGCCCCGTCACCGATCGATGATCATGCGGGCAATACGCTCGCGGTGGTAGGTCGCGTCGCCGAACAGCAGCTCGTTCGACTTGGCGCGCTTGAAGTAGAGCTGGAGGTCGTGCTCCCATGTGAAGCCGATGCCGCCGTGGACCTGAATGCCCGAGCTGGCGACCTCGCGAGCGGCGTCCGAGCAGTAGGCTTTGGTCACCGACACCAGGCGGTCGACTTCGGGATCGTTTTCGGCGACCGCCCATGCGGCGGAGTAGGTGGCGGAGCGGGCGCTCTCTAAATGCAGCAAGAGATCGGCGCAGCGATGCTGCACCGCTTGGAAGGCGCCGATCGGTTTGCCGAACTGTTGACGGCTCTTGGCATATTCGACGGTGGTGTTGGTGATCCACTGCATACCGCCGACGAGCTCAGCGCAGGCTGCGATGGTGGCCTCACGGGTGGCGAAGGCGAGGGCGGCTCGCGCCTGCTCGCCGCCTGCGAGAAGGCGGTCCGACGGCACTGTGACATCCGACAGAGTCACACGGTAGAGCTTGCGGGTGGCGTCGATCGCTGGCATGGCTTCGATCTCCATGCCGGCGATGCCGGCGCTCAACGAGAAGATGGCCAGCTCGTCACCGAGTCGGGCGACCCACAGGATCAACCCGGCGGTGTCGGCATCGGAGACGAAGAGCTTGTTGCCGTCGAGCCGGTAGCCACCGCCGGCAGGTTGTGCTTTGGCGGTTGCGGTGACGCCGGCCGGATCCCAGTCGCCACTCGCTTCGAGCAAGGCGATGGTGGCGCGCAAGGTCCCGTCGACGATCGGTTCCAAATAGGCTTCGGCCAGGTTGTTGTTACCCGCGGTGGCGAGAAGAGTCGATGCCCAATGGTTGGAGAGGAACGGGCCCGGCAGGCAGAAGGAGCCCATCACTTCGGCCACCGCGGCCAATTCGACCGCGCCCAAGCCCATGCCTTCATGCTCTTCCGGCAGAGTGAGGCCAATCAAGCCTTGATCAGCAAGATGTTGCCAGAGTCCTTCGTCGAAGGCTGTCTCGGTCGCCATCAGCTCGCGAACACGCTCGGTTGGGCACTCGCGGGAAAGCAGCTCGCGTACCGAGCTCTGCAGCAGTTTTTGAGGTTTGGATAGCTCGAAGTCCACGAATCTTCTCCTGCCAGTTGCGAGGTCTAATAACTTTTGGGGAAGCCGAGGACGCGCTCGGCGATGATGTTGCGCAGAACCTCGCTGGTCCCTGCTTCGATGGTGTTGCCGCGGGCGCGTAGGTAGGCGTATGAGATTTCCCCCCAGACTTCCTGCTCGTCGGCCAACTGTGCATAAGGACCGGCGATTTCCATTGCCCCCTGGGTCATGCGTTGGTTGAGCTCACTCCAGAACAGCTTGAGAATCGAACCTTCCGGCCCCGGAACTCCATCGGTCGCGACCCGAGCGAGGGCGCGATCGGCGGTCATCCCGAACACTTCGAGATCGAGGTGCGCTTGGGCGATCTTCTGGCGTACCAGCGGATCTTCCGCAGCAGACATGCTGCCACTGGGATGACTGCTGCTAGGGCGCGGAATTTCAGGTAGGGCGGCGATCAGGGTCTCGAGAAAACGCGCCAGCATGACACGTACCGCGGCGCCGAGGTTGGCGCGTTCGTTCATCAGCGCGGTGATGGCGACTCGCCAGCCGCCGTCAATCTCCCCCAGAACCTGACCGGCGGGAACCCGAACATCACTGAAGAAGATCTCGTTGAAGGCGGCATCACCGCTCATCATCCTCAGCGGTTTGACGGTGATCCCTTCACTCTTCATGTCAACCAGCAGACAGGTGATGCCTTTGTGTTTCTGGGCGGCGCTATCGGTCCGCACCAGCAAGAAACAATAGTCGGCGACATGGGCATAACTGGTCCAGATCTTCTGTCCGTTGACGATGAAGTCATCGCCGTCGCGCACTGCGCGGGTTGCCAGCGACGCCAAGTCGCTGCCTGAATCAGGCTCCGAGAAACCTTGGCACCAGATCTGGTCGCCGGAAAGGATCGGCTCCAAGTAGGCCGCTTTCTGCTCGTCGGACCCGATGGCGATGATCGTGGGTCCGATCAGGCCGATACCGATGGCGCCCACCACGTCGGGAGCCTTGGCGCGCGCCATCTCCTCGACGAAAAGGGATTGTTCAACCGGTGTGGCGCCTCGCCCGCCGAAGGCTGCGGGCCAGGTGAGACCGCTGTAGCCGGCCTCGAAAAGTCGGCGCTGCCAGGCCCGGAGATACTCGAGGTAGTCGCGGTCTTCACTGTGGGCTTGGCCTGCGAAGGGCTCGGGAAGGTTGCTGGCGAGCCAGGCGCGCAGCTCGTCGCGGAAGGCGCGCTCACTGGGGCTCAGGGTCAGATCCATAAACGTTTCTCCTCGGTAGCCAGGGAATCGGAATTAGGTATCGGGTGAGGCTTCGGTGGCGTCCCACAGCAACTCGGCAATATCCTTCACGATCATTCTCTTCGCGGGCATTCTCGTCGCGGGCATGCTGTCCGCCGGCATGCTGTCCGCCGGTATCTTGGCCGCCGCATCGTCGCTGGGCAGGTCACCGGTTACGGCGGCAACTCCGTCTTCGAGCATGGTCATGCAGAACGGGCAGCCCGTACCGACAACACTAGCGCCGGTGGCGAGGGCTTGGCTGGCGCGTTGGCGGTTGACCCTTTGCTCGGCTGGCTCCTCGGTGAAGGACAGGCCGCCTCCGCCGCCACAACAAAACGAGTTCTCGCGGCTCTGTTCCATTTCCGGAGTGCGACCATGGGTCGAAATCTGGACCAGCTGGCGGGGTGCGTCGAACTCCCGGTTGTAACGACCGAGGTAACAGGGGTCGTGGAACGTGACGTTGTGCTCGGCCGCTTGGGTGGACTGGATTCGCCCGTCATCAACCAACTTGGCGAGGAAGGAGCTGTGATGTTCGACGTGGTAGTCGCCGCCGACGGTGGGGTAGTCGTTCTTGAAGGTGTTGAAACAGTGCGGGCAGGGCGTGACGATCTTCTCGACCCCATAACGTTCGAGCAGCGCCTGGTTCTTGCGCGCCATGGTCTCGAATAGGAATTCGTTGCCCATGCGACGGGCAGCGTCACCGTTGCAGCGCTCTTCGCGTCCGAGGATGGCGAACGATACTCCCGCGTGTTGCAGCAGCTGGGCCAGCGAGCGGACAACGCTGTGGTTGCGCTCGATGAGAGCGGTGGCGCAACCGACCCACAGCAGCACGTCGACCTCACCGGGGTCATCGAGCTCGGACATCACCGGCACATCGAGGCCATCGGTCCAATCGATGCGTGACAATCGGGTGCCGGGATAGGGGTGGCCGCGACGCTCGAGGGAGGTCATGGCGTCGGCCATGGATGGCGGCATCTCAGCCTCTTCCATCGTCAAATAACGACGGACGTCGAGAATCTTGGGCAGCTGTTCGATGTAGACCGGGCAGACTTCCATACAGGCAGCGCAGGTGGTGCACTGCCACAGACTTTCCGCGCTCAAGGCGCCGGTCTGCTGCAGGATGGGTAGCGCGGGCGCATTGTCCGTGTCGTCCTGTGGTGCGGCGAGCAGCGTTTCGGCGCCGTCATGCATCAAGTCGCGCAGTCCCAAAACGATATCTCGCGGTGACAACGACTTGCCGGCGGTGTGGGCCGGGCAAGCTGCGGTACAGCGTCCGCATTCGGTGCAGCTGTCGAGATCTAGCAGGTCCTTCCAGGTCATTTTCGTCAGGTCGTCGACGCCCAGTGTCGCGTCGTCGTCGGCTTCGAAATCCATCGGGCGCAGCGAGGCGGCGTGACCGTCGAGATTGGCGAAGAAGATGTTGAGTGGGGCGGTCACGACGTGGGCAAGCTTGGTGTAGGGCGCCCAGGCGAGAAACGCGAAAGTGACCACACAATGCCCCCACCAGACGACGGCGTGAGCGGTCGTCAAAGTGCTCGGCTCGGCCACCGCCAGCGAGCCTTGGGCGATCAAGTAGCCGATCGGTGACCACGGCCCCCAGGGGTCGTGGGTGGCAGCGATCCGCCAGCCTTCGACCAGGAAGCCGGAAGCGGCAACGACGAAGATCGCGATCAGGATGGCGCTCGCTTCGTCCGTGAAGACCAGCCGTGACGGCTTCTGAAGCCATCGCCGAATCATGGCGATACCGATCCCGACCAGTACCAGGGCGCCGAATAGATCGACAGTCAAAGACTGGAAGAATAGGTAGAAGCCACCACGCATGATCCGGGTGCCGAAATCATGATCCAGCATCACGACGGTGGTCGCCATCGTCAGGACGACAAACCCGACGGTGATCAGCAGATGGAAGACACTGCTTGATGAAGATGCACGGCCTGACGAATAGGCACGGCGCAACGTTCGTCCCTGGCCGACAGCGTGGCGCCAGACCAGCGCCAGCCGTTCTTTCGGGCGGTCCCAACGCATCGCGGGCCCGCCGGTCCGCCACAGTCGCAAGCGACGGTAGAGTCCCCAACCACCGACCACGACGGTCGGCACGAGCAGTACATACATCAGCCAAGGGAACGGGACGTTCCAGAAGATTTCCCGTGTCGCTTCGGCAGGCATCATCCGTTCGGCCCTTTACTCTCGAAACCAGCTTGACTGATCGGTAAAGTAAAGGGCCTGGGGCCGGTTGTCAACCGCGCCGTCGAGACACCACCCGGCCACGCTGTGGGGTTGCCGTAGAGAGTGGCTCAGTCGCTGCTGGAGCGGGCCAATTCGTCGTCGATCAGTGCGGAGAGCTGATCGAAGGATGATGGGCTGCGAAGCAGCTGTACGGGGCGGCCGTTGACGAACATCGACGGCGTGCCGGTGAGGCCCACCCGCTGGGCCTCGCTCATGTCACGCTTCACCGTCTGGGTGGCGTCACCGTCATCGAGGCAGGCGTCGAAGTCCTCGCTATCGAGTCCAACCTCGCGGGCACGCTGCTTGAGCTGGTCGACACCGAGCTCACGCTGGCGAGCGAAGAGTGCGTCGTGCATCTGCCAGAACTTACCCTGGTTGGCGGCACAGACCGAAGCCTCTGCGGCTTTGAAGGCCTGGGGGTGGATCGAGGTCAAAGGCAGCTGACGGAACTCGATGCGGAGTTGATCGCCATAGGCCTCGTGTAACTGATCGAGGGTCGGCAGCAGGCGGCTGCAGGCAGGGCATTGGAAGTCGGAGAACTCCACCAGAGTCACCGGGGCGGTGGCCGGGCCTTTGGCTGGGCTGTCGAGCTCCGCCAGCTCGACCCGGATTGGTTCGAGATGAATCTCGACACCGTAGCGGTCGCGTAGGCCGGTCATCAACTCGCGACGCACCGGCTCACTGCGCTGTTGGGTCAGGTAGCCGCGGATCTGGTCAGCAACCGCTTCCTTGGTTTGCCGCATACGTGCTTTGTTCTCGTCATAGAAAGTATCAACCTCGGCGTCGGTTACCGGACTGATCTTGGCCGTGACCTCCGCGGTCAACAGCTCATCGACGCTGACGCCGCGGCGGGAGGCCTCGAGCTCTGTGAGTCGGGTTTCGATCATTTGACCGAGGCTGGTTTCCAGGATCTGGTGGCGGCGTTTGTCGACCTCGGAGAGCTGAGGGGCGGCCCAGTCTTCGAGCTCGCTGCGAGTGATCGATTGGCCGTCGATCTTGGCCACCGACGGGTCGGTGCGGAGTTTACCGTCAACCAAAGAGGCAGCGTCGCTGCAAGAGACGCTGGCGAGCCAGCCCAGGCAGAACATCGGTAGAAGAAAACGGCGTAGGGCATGAGGTGTTGTGTGTGACATGGGTTGGGTCCTTTCGGGTCGAGAGTCGATCGGCGGCCAGCAAAGGCCTGGGAAAGACGGGTGACGTCTTCGCGGGACTCGAACCTACGGAACCCACAGCCGACAAGCTTGAGAGGCGACTGAGATTTGGATCAGGAACATCTCAGATGAGTATCTGAGATGTTCCGGGCAGCGGTTTTTGGGCCGGTTGAGCGGGGCTCGACCGATACCCCTCGCGGAGCGACCGATCGCCCTCAGCGCGGTGCGTCAGGCGGCGGAACGTCAGGGCTGTGCAACGATAGGGTGCTCCGCAGAGGGTTGAATCACATCCGCATGTGAGGCAACACTGATCGCCACCTGGCTAGCGATCTCACGCGACAGCTCTCGTTGCAAATCCAGCGCGTCGCCAACCTCACGTTCGTAGGTGCCGCCCCAGAGAATTTTTCCGGCTCGAGCGTCGACCAGTTGGATCGAGATCCACAGGCGATCACCCGAACGCAGCACGGAACCTTCCAGCACAGCGTCGGCAGACAGTTCGGTGGCCACCTGTTCGAGATCACGGGGCGCCGTGAGGCCGCGGGTCACCAGCCCAGGCAGCACATCGAGGGGACCGAGATAAGCGAGATCAGCGATCAACATCTCGGTCAGCCCGTCGGCAAAAAAGTCTTGGCGGCATTCTTCGGTGAAGGTCGAAAGTGGCAACACCGCCAACGACTGCAGCGGCCGAGGTGTCTCTTCGACCGGTGCGCTTAGGCTCGCTGAGTCGACCACCACTTGATTGGGCACGGGCTGTGGCTTCAACCAACCGCCAACGAACCCGATCGCCACCAGCGCGGCCAGAGTTGTTGCCAGCCATATCGCTGATCGTCGGTTGAATCGCCCGGCCTGTAGTGGAGTGGCCAGCGCTGGTGGTGCTGGATCGTCCGCGGTCGTCGTCACCTCGACAGCTTGCGAGATCGGTGCGATCAATCGATAGCCGCTCTTGCGGATGGTGTCGATATATCTGGGATTGCGCGCATCGTCATCGAGGGCTTTGCGCAGCTCGTAGACCACCGTCGAGAGCGCTTCGTCGGTGGTGAAGCTGCCTTCCCAGACGCGGCTGAAGAGCTCGTCTTTGGTCACCAATTGTCGTGGCCGTTCCGCAAGACAGAGCAGCACCGCCATCACCTTGTGACCCAGCTTGCGGATCCCGGGTTGCTGGTCCCCAGGCTCATCGACGTCGATAGCTCGGACGAGGTCTGTCTCGCGGACAAGGTCTGTCGCGCGAATAATCGTATTCAGCGATGGCTGGACGATCCACTCTCCGAGACGAAATTCAGCGCGCACCGTGATTCTCCTTGCGTCCCGCGGACGTCGCCGGACGGAGTTATCTTACCGGGTCGTAGACTCCGCTACCGGGTCGCAGACTCCGCTACCGGGTCGCAGACTCCGCTACCGGGTCGCAGACTCCGCTACCGGGTCGCGAGCTCGGCGAGCTTGGCGGTCAGCGCCGGCAGGACCTTGCGGTAATCCTCGACAAGGCCGAAGGCGGCGTGTTTGAAGATGGGTGCATCGGGATCGGAGTTGATGACAGCGATCACTTTGGCGTCGGCGATACCCAGCAAATGTTGCGCCGCGCCGGAGATGCCGATGGCGAGATAAAGCTCGGGGGCGATCTTTTTGCCGGTCTGACCAACTTGCCAGGAGGCGGGTACCCAGCCTTCGTCGCAGGCGACCCGCGAAGCGCCAACCTCGGCACCGATCGCCGCGGCGAGTTGACGCAGCTCTTCGAACGGCTCAGGGCCGCCGAGGCCGCGGCCACCAGAGACAACCAACGCAGCGTCTTCGAGCGGGACGCCATCCCGGGCCTCGATGTAACGTTCGGCAATACGTGCGGTGATCGTCTCCGGAAGCTCGATGTCGAGGTGCGTGACCGTGCCGTGATGATCCTGGATCGGTTCGGCGGGGGCAAAGCCGCGGGCCCGCAGCCAAACCACTGCCGGTTGGCGGCCGAGCTCGTAAACTGCGTTGGCCCGGCCGCCGTATGCGGTGCGTCGTACCCTTAGCGCGCCACCCTCAGCCACCGTCAGCTCGGCACCGTCAGCCATCGAGCTACCTTCGAGGCGGTGAGCCAGTCGCGGCGTCAACTCTTGGCTGTAGACGTCGCTGCCTAGCAGCACGGCTCGTGGTTGTAAGGAACGACAGATTCCGGTGAGCACTGCGAGGTAAAGCTCCGGCTGGGCTTCGTGCAGCTCGGGTCGATCGGCGACCAGTACGTGGTCGGCGCGGAGGCTCGTTGCTTCGACGAGGGTGTTGTCTTCAGCGCCGATGAGCACAGCGTGCAGCTGACCGCCGGTGGTGTCGGCGAGCCGTCGACCGGCTCCGATGACGCCCTGGGTGGCGCGGTCGAATCCGTTTGCTGACCACAGACAAATTAGAATGTCATTCATATCGAGGCTTCTTCACTCGGGAGGTTGGCTCAGCGCGTGGTATTGGCAATCTCTGCCACTCGGTGAGCGAAGGCGTCGATTCTTTGTTCCAGGTTGTGACCCTCGACCAACTCGCAGCGTGTTTCCTTCTCGGGGACCGAGATCTCGACAAGTCGAAAATAGCTGTCACTGGACGGCGTGAGGGACAGGTCTGCGACAGCGATTGTCGTGAGGGGCTTGCGGTAGGATTTCATCACGTCACGAGTTTTCGGAATCCGCGGCAGATTGTTTTCGCTGTTGGTGATGCTGATTACTACCGGCGGTGTCACCTCGAAGATTTCTGTGCCGGTGTCGGTCTGGCGTCTGATACGCAGCTTGCCCTCGTCTACGTCGAGGTGTTCCACCAAGGCAATGAACGGCACGCCGAGCTCTTCGGCCAGCAGGCCCCCGGTTTGACCCACTCCCCAGTCTCCGGACTCGCGGCCGACCATGATGACGTCGAAAGAACCAAGTTTGCGTGCTGCTGCGGCGAGCACTCTGGCGGCTTGCAACGGGTCCGCCTGCGCAGCATCGTCATCCAACACCAATGCCGCTTCATCGGCTTTCATGGCGAGCGCTTTGCGCAGCACATCTTCGGCTTCTTCGCTGCCGTGAGACAACACGGTGATCATCCCGTCATGAGCGTCTTTCAACTGAAGCGCCGTCTCGAGGGCATTTTCGCAAAAGATGTTGGTGACCAGATCTGCCGAGCCGCGGACCGCCTCACGCCGCTCGGGGTCGATCCTGAAGTCGCGCGCCGGGATGTCCGGATCTAGGATCTGTTTCAGGCACACCAGAATGTTCATGGATGGACTCTCTCACGCAGGCAGTCGGAATGGAGAGGGCGAACCGCGTCGAAAATTGTGTGAGCAGCCGTCTTGGATGTCAAGCCGACGTTTGGTCGTGTTCCACTTGACCGTTCGGACAAGTAAGATCAACGCGGCCTGGCTGGCCCCGGGCCTTCAACCGAATTTTAGAAGGGGTTCGAGATGCCGAACGTTGTGCCCAAAGACGAGCTGTTGGAGATGGCTGGCCATCAGTCGGAGCCATCACCCTGGCTCACGATCGATCAAAGTCAGATCAATCTGTTCGCCGACGCTACCCGCGACCATCAATTTATCCATGTTGATCCCGTCCGGGCGTCCAAGACGCCGCTCGGGACGACAATCGCCCACGGATTCCTCACCCTCTCCCTGTTGCCGCATCTCGCCGAAGAGCATGCCACCATGCCTGAAGGCCTGCTGATGGCATTCAACTATGGCCTCAACAAGGTGCGCTTCATCCAGCCGGTGAAGGTTGATAGTGAAGTACGAATGTATTCGAAGATCCTGGCGGTGACTGAGAAAGATCCCGGGCGAGTTCTGGTGACGACCGAAGCTACCGTCGAGATCAAAGGCGAGGACAAGCCGGCGCTGATCGCTGAAATGTTGTCGATGTTCGTCGTGTCGCCGTGACGCGTGTCGCCGTGACGACTGAATCTGTAGGAGAAAGAAAGTTATGACCTTACGTTTTGATGGACGGGTCGCCATTGTGACCGGAGCTGGCCAAGGGCTGGGACGCTGCCATGCGTTGGGGTTGGCTGAGCGTGGCGCCAAAGTGGTGGTCAATGATCTTGGTGGTGCTCGCGATGGCACCGGTGAGTCGAGCGCGGCAGCCCGTGGTGTCGTGGAGGAGATCCAGGCTGCTGGTGGCGAGGCGATTGCTAACGGCGCCAACGTCACCCGATTCGACGAGGTCGAGGCGATGGTTGCGCAAGCGCTGGAGGCTTGGGGGCGGGTCGACATCCTGGTCAACAACGCCGGTATTTTGCGCGACAAGACGTTTCAGAAAACACCGATCGAAGATTTTCGGGCCGTGGTCGATGTCCACCTCTGGGGTAGCGTCCACTGCACCATAGCGGTGTGGGACACCATGCGTGATCAAGGTTACGGGCGGATCGTATTCACCACGTCCTCCAGTGGTCTTTATGGCAACTTTGGCCAATCGAACTACGGCACTGCAAAAATGGGTGTGGTGGGGTTGATGAATACTTTGGTGTTGGAAGGTAAGAAGCACGGCATTCGGGCGAACTGCCTAGCACCCTGCGCAGCGACCCGGATGACGGAAGGGCTGATGCCGGAAGAGGCGATGCAGCTGCTGCGTCCGGAGACGGTGACCCCAGGGCTGCTGCATCTGGTTGCGGAGGATGGTCCCAACCGCACGATCCTGGCGGCTGGCGCCGGTACCTTTGCCCGCGCGATCGTGACCGAGACGCGAGGTGTCTACCTGAAACCTGGCGAGTGCACCCCCGAGAATGTCGCCGAGCGTTGGGACGACATCTGTGATCCCACCGGGGAAACCGAGTATCAGGACGGTTCCGGCCAGACCTTCAACTTCCTCACCCAAGCGGCGGAGGCTGTCGGCCTCAAGCTGGGTTGACACAGGAGCCGTTATGAAAGCCCTATTGTGTAAAGAGCTCGGCTCGTTCGACCAGTTGGTGATCGAGACGATCGACGATCCAGTCCCCGGCAGCGGAGAGGTGTTGATCGACGTCGCGGCTGCCGGAATCAACTTCCCAGATCTGTTGGTGGTTGCGGGTAAATACCAGTTCAAGCCGCCTTTGCCATTTGTGCCAGGTGGCGAATGTTCGGGCACGGTGTCGGCGGTTGGCGAAGGTGTGAAACGGGTAAAAGTAGGTGATCGGGTGATCGCCGTCGGCTTGGTCGGCGCCTTCGCCGAGAAGATGGTGATTGCCGAGGCCGCCACCCTGCCGATTCCTGCCGGCATGGCGTTCGAGACCGCGGCCGGAATCGCCTTCACTTATGGCACCTCGTATTACGCTCTCAAGCAACAAGGACGCTTGGCGGCAGGCGAAACGCTGTTGGTGCTCGGTGCGGCGGGTGGTGTCGGTATGGCGGCGGTGGAGATCGGCAAGTTGATGGGGGCGCGAGTGATCGCCGCCGCCAGCAGCGAGGAGAAGCTCGATGCAGCACAGGCGGCGGGCGCTGACCTTCGTATCAACTACACCGACGAGTCGTTGAAGGAGCGCGTCAAGGAGCTCACCGAGGGCCGTGGCGCGGATGTGGTCTACGATCCGGTCGGTGGCGACTACAGTGAGCAGGCTCTGCGCGCCACCGGTTGGAACGGCCGGTTCCTGGTCATTGGTTTCGCCGCTGGCGAGATTCCCAAGATCCCCTTGAATCTGGCGCTGCTCAAGAGCGCCCACATCATCGGCGTGTTCTGGGGAGCATGGACACAGCGCGATCCGGCGGGCTCGGCGCAGAATTTCCTCGAGCTGCAACAGAGATTCGAAGATGGGCGACTCACCCCGCAGGTGACAACGTACCCACTGGCGCACTTTGGCGAAGCCTTGGGGGCCTTGGCTGGCCGCCGTGCGGTGGGCAAATTGGTCCTGTTGACGTGAAGACCCGTGTAGGGGCGGACCTTGTGTCCGCCCTGATCAGCCTAGCTGTCCGGCCTTGACGCGTTGCCAGGCATCAACCACCGCCGCCGCCAGCTCGCGGCAGGTGGTCTCGATCTTTGCTGCGTCACGGTCGATCAGACGCAGTTGCTCGCGGCGTAGCTGGAGGTCGAGAGGCTGCGCAATCTGTTTGACGTGACCGCGGCCAAGCTGTAACCCGACGTCGTAGGCGACTTCGGCCATTTCCTCAACGGACTGAAAGTCGTCCGCAATTTCGATCTCGGAGTAGTTCTGCACCCAGGCGTGGACCCAGAAGGTGTGGTCATGAAAGCGTGCATAACCGAGGTATTTGTAGGGCTCGGTGGCGATGCGAGCCTGGCCGATGAGGACTCGAAAGGGATCGGCCCCCGGAGCGACGGTGATGCAATCGATGTCGGTGAGGTCACGAACCTGCTTGATCTCGAGCACCACGTCGTCGAGAGGGTCGGTTGAAGCACCGCGGGCCCGCGCCAAATATTTGACGTCGAGGGCGCTGCCGATACCCTGCCGCAGGTAGCCCAGTCCTTCGAGATGAAAGAAGTCGCTCGGCAGGTCCGGGTGTTCTTCGAGCATCACCTCGACGTAGGGTTCCAGCGACTCGGTCAAGCCGCGGGCCTCGTCCTCCGGCACCGGCTCCATCAACGAATCGATAAAGCGGAAGTACGCTTCGCGGTCGTACTTGAACTTCTTGCGTTTGCGGACGCCGACAGCCGGTTCGGGGACTTCGGTCATCGGATCGTCGAGGGCGTCGCGATAGCCGCTCAGAAAGCGATCGAAGATCTGTGCTGATGCATCGCCGAAGCCGGCCTCTTCGCTCGCAAGAACGAGCGAGACGCCGAAACGCGCCAAATCGACGATTGCGGGGCCGGTCGAGGAGTCGTCGAAGTCGGTTAGGCCACGACCTAGATCGGTGACTGCGTACTGTTCGATGTGGGCGTCGCCGTGCAGGTTGAACGACGGTGTGCCGCGTAGGTCGGCGCCGAATCGCCGGCATACCTCGCGACTGAACGGTACGTTGATGAATCTGAAATAGCCGTGAGGCGTCGCCAAAATACGATCCAGCAGCTCTGGATTATTCGAGAAGTCACGGCTGGCAGGGTCGACAAAAAGCGGGTTGCTGGCGGCCGGAGGAGCTGTTGGCTGTTGGTTGATCTGGTCGGGAGATCCGCACGCCAGCAGGGCTGACGTTAATGCTGCCTGTAAGGCGAGGCGGGCTAGTCTCATCGGTGTAGATTGTCGAAGTTGCATAGGTCGCTCGGGTTGTCGTCACCGATCACCTTATCACCCGATGGTCGCCCGGCCGCAGGGTGATGAGTCGTATGAAGGTGTGAGGAATTTCCGGCAAAACACGATCTGGCTATGTACCTATGCGCCTTTTGCTATACAATGCCGCTCCTATTCCGCCGCTCACCAAGAGAGGAGACGAGACGAATGGCAACGCCTATCGATTCTCAAAGGTCTGATTTCAGTCGGAGAAAACTCTTGCAAGCCGGGGGCCTGGGCGCCGCCGCCAGCTTGGTGCCGAAGGTTGCCCGCTCCGAAGGCCTACCGGCAGGTCGCGGGCCGGCCATGCGTCGCCAGCGGCAAGCACTGCCCGAAAAAGGCCTACCCGCCACCCCTGCGGCTGGCATCGTCGCACTCAACCGAATGGGCTTCGGACCGCGGCCGGGAGATATTGCTGCCTTCACTGCTCTGGGCGCCAACGATCCCGATCGGGTCGCGGCTTACGTCGCCCAGCAGCTCGATCCGGACAGCATCGTGGATACCGAGCTCGATAACAGGCTGGCAGCGGCCGGCTACGAGTCGATAGGGATCAGCCAAGATCCCGATACCTATCGCGCCACACTGTGGGATTGGTACATCAACGACAACGCGCCGAGTGGCAACACCTCGTCGTCGCTACCGCGCGACGAACTGACCCGCGCCACCTTCGTCCGCGCGATGTACGGCAACAAGCAACTGGTCGAGGTCATGACCGACTTCTGGCTCAATCACTTCAACGTCAATATCAACCACTCGTCGTTTGTGCGCACGATGTATGCGCACATGGACCTGGTGATCAGGCTCGAGGTGATGGGGAATTTTCGCACCATGCTCGAAGCGGTAGCCGGTTCGACGGCGATGTTGTATTACCTCGACAACTACACCAGTTCGAACGCTGGCCCGAACGAGAACTTCAGCCGTGAGTTGTTCGAGCTCCACACCCTGGGCGCCGAGAACTACCTGGGAGTGATCCAGCAAAACCAGGTCCCGCTCGACGATGACGGTCGACCGATCGCTTACGTTGATGCCGACGTCTTCGAGGCGACCCGCTGCTTTACCGGTTGGAGTTTCAGTTACGGCGTCTCGGGAGACGGCGACACCGGACTGTTCTATTACCGGCCCGAGTGGCACGATCGATTCCAGAAGAACGTCCTCGGCGTCTTTATTCCGCAGGATCAGGCAGCGCTCCAAGACGGTCGCGACGTGCTCGACGCCCTCGCCTCTCACCCTGGTACCGGGCGCCACATCGCTCGCAAGCTGTGTCGACGGTTGATCGGTGATGATCCGCCGCAGAACGTCATCGACGCCGCCGCGGCGGTATTCACCGCGCAGTGGCAGGCGCCGGATCAATTGCAACAGGTCTACGAGACGATTCTGCTGTCCGCGGAGTTTCGCACCACCTGGGGCGAGAAGATCAAAAGGCCTTTCGAGATCGCGGTCAGCGCGATGCGAGCTGCCGGCGCCGACTTCACCCTGCGCATGGACGATTCCGACACCAGCTCATTCCTCAGCCGTTACGACGATACCGGTCA
Organism: Acidobacteriota bacterium; assembly: GCA_029263355.1. Classification (GTDB taxonomy): domain Bacteria; phylum Acidobacteriota; class Thermoanaerobaculia; order Multivoradales; family J023; genus JAAELT01. The sequence goes on from JAJCXQ010000252.1 coordinate 17,666, forward strand.
GGAGCTCTTTACCTGGCCGTCTCCCGACGGCTTTCCAGATGTACGTGGGGCATGGCAGAGCATGACGCCGCGGGTCGCGGCCTGGCGGTTGTGCAATTGGTTGATCGACTTCGACGACGATGCCGACAACTACTACGTTGACGTCCTCGGCCAAACCCCGGGGACGGTCCGAAGCTCTAATGAGTTGGCGGACTTTTGGATCCAGCGGATTCTCTATCGGCCAATGGACCCGGCGGATCGCAACGAGATCGTCCAGTTCATGGCTCAGGGCATCAATCCCGACTTCGACCTCAACTTCGACGACGGGGATACCCGCGACCGGCTGCGCGCCATGGTCGGGCTACTCCTGATGTCTCCCGACTTCCTATGGCGCTAGCGCACCAGCCCCACCGCACCCGAGGAGAAACGATATGAGCTCATCCCGACGTGGATTTATCACCGGTTGCTCGGCTGCTGTTGCGGCCTATGCGGGCACCCAATTCAACACTTTGGCCTTCGGCGACACTAACGGCGCCAACGAAGACATTTTGGTCTCGATCTTCCTGCGCGGCGGTCTCGACGGTCTCAATCTAGTGATGCCGATCGGTGGTTCCGACCGTGGTTTCTACGAAGCTGCACGGCCGGATATCGGCATCCCGCTGACCGGCGCCAATGCGGCATTGCCGCTGAATGCCCAACTCGGTTTCCACCCTGCCACCAACACCTGGCCCAATGGGTCTGGGACGCCGCCGGCGACGCTCTACGACCTTTATCAGGACAACAAATTGTCGCTGGTGGTGGCCGCCGGCATGAACGTGGACAACCGCAGCCATTTCGACTCCATGGGCTACATGGAGCTCGGTACGCCGGGGACTTTGAGTACCTCAACCGGCTGGCTGACCCGTCATCTACAGACCGCGTCGAATTTGCCACCCGAGATCCTGTTGCCGGCCTTGGCGGTCGGCAACCTGCAACAGGCTTCGTTGCGTGGCGCCACCGACGCGGTCAACATGACCAACCCCGACAGCTTCTCGCTCAACGTCGGTCCCTTCGAGTGGCGTGCTGCCCAGCGGGTGGCGATGCGGAACCTCTACAGCGCCGAGAGCTGGCTGCACGAGTCGGGCTCGCTGACGCTCGACGCGATTGATCTCATCGAGCTCAACAGTGGTGACGGTTACACGCCGGCGAACGGCGCCCTGTACCCCGGAGGCAGCTTCGGCAACCACCTCCAGACCGTCGCCCGCATGATCAAGACCGATATTGGCTTGCGGGTCGCCACCGTCGATTTTGGTGGCTGGGACACCCACAACGGTCAGGGCAACGAGGGCGGTGGCTACTACAGCACTCACGTCCAGGAGCTGGCTCGCGGGCTGGCGGCGTTTTACACCGATCTCAATGGCTCCGGCGCCATGAACTACACCTCTCGCCTGACGGTAGTGGTGCAGAGCGAGTTCGGTCGCCGCCTCGGCGAGAACGCCGACAACGGCACCGATCATGGGCACGGTAATGTGATGATGGTGATGTCCGGCAACGCCACAGGTGGTGTTCACGGCACCTGGCCTGGACTAGCTCCAGAGCAGCTGTTCGACAATGCCGATCTCGAGGTGACCACAGACTACCGTCGGGTGCTGAGTGAGGTTCTCATTCGTCGGATGGGCAACAACCAGCTCAGATCAATCTTCCCTGGTTATCAGGGCTACACGCCTCTTGGTGTCGTAGAGGGCGTCGACCTGCCTCCAGACGACGGCGAGACCATCTTCTCCGACGGTTTCGAGACCGGCGACTTGAGTCGCTGGACGTAGACCGGATACTGGCGCCCGCTCGAGGCGCCAAATCGTTAGCTGACGTTGAGATCGTGCGGCGCGGGTGTTAATCTTTCGCTTCGCCGATCTCACGCCAGCTCATGAAAACACTTCGCCTTTGCCTGTGGTCCGGGCCGCGCAATGTGTCGACGGCCTTGATGTACTCTTTCGCTCAGCGTGCCGATACGCGGGTGATCGACGAGCCGTTCTACGCCCACTACCTGCGGGTAAGTGGCGCCGAACATCCCGGCCGGGACCAAGTGCTGGCAGCGATGGACAACGATGGCGATGCGGTGGTTCGGAACGTTGTGCTCGGCCCCTGCGATCGCTCCGTACTGTTCATGAAGCAGATGGCGCACCATTTGGTGGACCTCGATCTCGGCTTTCTCGAGCAGACGACCCATGTGCTGCTGGTGCGCGATCCAGCCGATATGTTGCGCTCGTTGGTGCACCAGCTGCCGGATCCGAAGCTCAGAGATACCGGCTTCGCAGTGCAGAGCGAGCTCTTCGAGCGCCTCATCGAGCTTGGGCATGATCCACCCGTGTTGGAATCGCGTCAGCTATTGCTCGACCCCCGTGGGGTGCTGACGCAGCTCTGCAACCGCCTCGGTATCGACTTCGACCCGGCGATGCTCAGTTGGCCGGCGGGAGCCCGCCCCGAAGACGGGGTGTGGGCGCCGCATTGGTACCACAACGTCCATCGCTCGCAGGGCTTCGCACCTTTTGTCGAGAAGATAGGCGCCTTTCCCAAGCAACTCGAACCCCTGCTGCAGGAATGTCGCCCCCACTACCAGAAACTGTTCCGCAGCGCGCTGAAAGCGGGCGCTGGGCCGGAGGCCACTTAGTCGGAAGAAATCGATGAGAGACTACGAGCCACACGAGCTGCCCGATCCACGCAATGCTGACATTTACATTTGGGTGGGAGACGGGGTCGTGCCGCGCCGCGACGCCAAGGTGTCGGTCTTCGATAGCTCGGTGCAGGGCGGGGACGCGGTATGGGAAGGGCTGCGCGTTTACGATGGGCGGATCTTCCAGCTCGATGCTCATCTCGATCGGCTGACCGCTTCGGCCCACATCCTGGCTTTTGAGGGCGTCCCAAGCCGCGATGCCATCAAGACGGCGATCTTCGCTACTCTCGAGGCCAACGGTATGCGTGATCAGGCCCACATCCGCCTCACCCTCACTCGCGGTCCAAAAGTGACGTCCGGAATGAGCCCTGCCTTCAACCGCATAGGCCCCTGCCTGATCGTGTTGGCGGAGTGGAAGCAGCCGGTTACCGACGCCGACGGCATCCGCTTGATCACCGCCTCGGGTCGCCGCAACTCGCCCCAGACACTCGACTCCAAGATTCACCACAATAACCTGCTCAACAACATCCTCGCCAAGATCGAAGCCAACGTCGCTGGAGTTGATGACGCCATCATGCTCGATCTCAATGGCTTTGTTTCGGAGACCAACGCCACCAATATCTTTGCGGTGCGGCGCGGCGAGCTGCTGACCCCCCATGCTGATAGCTGTCTGCCGGGAGTCACCCGTCGTGTGGTGCTCGAGCTGGGACGTGCTGTCGGTATTCCGACGGTGGAGCGCAACGTGTCGCTGGCCGAGTTCTACTCGGCTGATGAAGTATTCACCACCGGCACCATGGGTGAGCTGTCGCCGGTGCTGGAGATCGATGGCCGGCGTATCGGCGCCGGCAGCGCCGGAGCGCTCACCCTGCGTCTAAGGGATCTTTACCGCGATCTAGCTGGGCGTGAAGGTGAGCCTCTGCCTTTTTGAAGTCGCGTTCGTGGTCAGAGTGCGCGCAGCCCACACCGACGACCGGTCTACGAGCCGTCCCTAAACGGGACCAAGCAGCTAGAAACATTGACGGAGGGATGATGACGGAAGCACACTCAGAGCAGGCGTTCGACTACCAAGGACTGTTGGAGGCGGCAGTTGGCATCGCACATCGCGCGGGCGAGGCGATCGTCGAGATTTATGAACAGGCTGATCTCGGCATCACCACCAAGAGTGACGACTCGCCGCTCACTCGCGCTGACCTCGAGAGTCACCGAATCATCGTCGCTGGCTTGACTGAGCTGTCATCGGAGATTCCGGTGCTGTCGGAAGAGGCGGCGGCGGCGCCGTTCGCGGATCGGCAGGGCTGGTCGCGATTCTGGCTGGTTGATCCATTGGATGGCACCAAAGAATTCATCCGTCGTAACGGTGAATTCACAGTCAACATTGCCCTGATTGAAGCCGGGGCCCCGGTGCTGGGTGTGGTTTATGCGCCGACCCTCGATCGGATGTTCACGGGGATTGTTGGCCACGGCGCCTGGCGTCGCAACGGGGCGGCGGAACCTGAACCGATCCAGGTCACGGGGCCGGGACCTGGACCCTTGGTGGTGGCGGCGAGTCGCAGTCACGCTGGGCCACATCTCCAGGCATTCCTCGCCAGCCTGCCAGAGCATGAGCTGATCAGTATGGGCAGCTCTTTGAAGCTGTGCCTAGCGGCTGAAGGCCGGGCTGATTTATATCCCCGGCTCGGACCGACCATGGAGTGGGATACCGGCGCCGCTCATGCTGTGGTCGCCGCTGCCGGGGGCGATGTACTCGACTTTGATGGCCAGCCTCTAAGCTACAATAAAGAGGATCTGCACAACCCGTGGTTCATTGTGTTGGGAAACAAGCCGGTGTCGTGGCAAGCGGCTTTCGCCGCGACTCAGCAAGGTCAAGAAGACGTTTGAAACCATCCCCATCTTGATGCATGTCCTCGGCAAACGACCTCGGGCCTTGGTCAGAGCGCTGATCTGTCTGCTGGCGGGCTCAGCGATCTGGGCCCTGCCGGCTGCGGGACAGTCGGTTGCTAGCCCGTCGGTCGCTAGCCCGTCTGCGGCTGGACCGTCGTCGGCTCTAGGGCTTGTCGCCGAGGCCTCGACCGATGCCGAACGGCTCGAGTTCGATCACCTAGGGCCCGACGACGGCTTGTCTGTAGACACCGTTTATTCGCTGGCTCAAGATCGTGTCGGCTTCCTCTGGATCGGCACCGAGGGTGGTCTGAATCGTTATGACGGTAACCGTTTCAAGGTGTTCCGTCACAACCCGAATGACCCCAGCTCTCTTGCCTCCGATGACATCAGCTTCATTCACCTGGACGAGGAGGACAACCTTTGGCTTGCCACTTGGGGGGGCGGACTCGACCGGTTCGACCCGGTGACAGAGACCTTCCATCATCATCAGCGCTCATCGACGCAGGGGGCTGTCGGCCTACAGGATGATCGTATCCAGCACATCTTCGAAGATTCTGAAGGTGTGCTTTGGGTTGGAACGCTAGCCGGTGGCTTGTCGCGTTTCGATCGAGCTGCAGGCACGTTTCAGACCTTCCGACGGGAGTCGGGTGATCCCTCGAGTCTGTGCCACAACCGGGTGTGGAGAATTGCCGAGGATCGCCAGGGCACGCTTTGGGTCGGCACTGGTGAGGGGCTCTGCGCCTTCGACAAGTCGACCGAAACGTTCACCCGCTACCGTCACGACCCCAACGATCCGACCAGCCTGAGCAACAACATTGTTCGCACGTTGTGGATCGATCACGAAGATGTGCTGTGGGCCGGAACGGCGCATGGGCTCAACCGAGTGGCAGTCGGGGCTTCGATGGGCAATGAAATTTCGGGACGTTTGAGCTTCGAGCGATTCGAGGCCCATGCTGAGGGCCTCAGTCACGACGTCGTGACGGCCCTCTATGAGGACAGCAGAGGCACGTTCTGGGTTGGTACCCGCGGTGGTGGGCTCAATATTCTGACCCGCGAAACCCGCCAATGGCAGCGTCACCAGCACAATGCCAACGACCCGACCAGCCTCAGTGACAACGATATTCGAGCGATCTTGGAGGATCGGTCTGGGGTGTTGTGGGTGGCGACTCGCCAGGGCGGCCTCAACAAGTTGGATCTCAGGCCGACAGCGTTCGAAAATGCATTGCGTCAGGACGATCAGAACGGTTTGGAGCCGCGGCAAGTTCGGTCTTTCACCGAAGATGAGAGCGGTCGCTTGTGGGTCGGAACGGCAGAAGGCATAGAACGTTTCGATCCGGAGCGTGGCTGGCTTGCTCCGCTGCGCTACGACGCCGACGACCCGGAGTCGTTACCGTCGGGCGACGTCCACGTCGTGCTCAGGAGTCGAGAAGGTGAGCTTTGGTTCGCTGCGGGACCCGGTTTGCACCGTCAAGCGAGTGACGGGACAGGTTTTGTAACCTACCAACACGATGTCCATGACACGAGGAGCCTGGCCAGCGATCAGGTGACGGCGTTACACCAAGACGGTACGGGTGCCTTGTGGGTTGGGACGGACTCCGGGCTCGACCGTCTCGGCCCGGCGGCGCTAGCTGTGATGTCGTCCGGTCGTGAGACAGAGCGCAGTTTGGCTTTTGAGCACTTTCGTCATCGGGAAGCGGATCGCACGAGCTTGAGTGAGGACTACGTGACGGTGCTTCACGGCGATCACCACGACACCCTGTGGGTTGGGACTCATGATGGCGGTCTCAACCGTTTTGATCTCGCGACCCGCGGCTTCGAGCGTTTTGTCCACGACCCGCTGCAGGCGTCGAGCCTCAGCAACGATCGGGTTCTGGCAATCCACCAGCAGGGCTCGGGTCGGCTGTGGGTTGGAACCGCCAGTGGTCTCAACGAAATGATGGCCGATGGCTCGTTCCGGCGCTATCTCGAGTCAGACGGTCTGCCACATGCACAAGTCACCGGCATCCTTGGCGATGGCGACGGACATTTGTGGTTATCGACTGCTGACGGCCTTGCGCGCCTCGACCCGCGGACTGGGGGATTTCGTTCCTACTCGACCCGTGACGGACTCAGGGCCGACTACTTCAATCCCGGCGCCAGTCTCAGGCGTCGTGATGGCGGCCTGTGTTTCGGTGGCAAAGGAGGCTACAACTGCTTCGATCCTCAGCGGGTCGCTGACAGCCCCGTCGCGTTGCCGGTTGTGCTGACCGCCTTCGAAAGATTTGGCGAGAGTGTGATCTTCGATCGAGCATTGTGGGCGGTCGAAGACATTCGGCTGTCTTATGAGGACACCTACTTCGCCTTCGAGTTCGCGGCCCTCGACTATCGCAGCAGTGTCGACACCTCGTACCGCTACAAGCTTGAAGGCTTCGACCACGATTGGATCGAAGCCGGGGAGCAGGTTGTTGCTAGCTACGCCAATGTCCGTCCTGGTCGCTACCTGTTCCGAGCCCAAAGAGCAGAGGGCAATCCAGCGCCTGACTCGGGCCTGGCGGTCTCGTTGGTGATTGCGCCACCGTTCTGGATGACGCCGTGGTTTCGTGGTCTGTCGGCTCTGGCGATCCTCTTCGCTGGCGGACTCGCCTACAATTTTCGCATTCGGCACCTTCGTCGCCGCGAGCAAGAGCTTTCCAAGCGGCTGGAAGAGAGGCTTGTTGACCTGCGGCGCAGCGAGGCGCGTTATCGGCAGCTCTTCGAGCGCAATCTGGCAGGGGTCGTGCGTGCTGACCGCAAAGGTGTGATCCTCGAATGTAACGATGCCATGGCCAAGATCTTGGGATACGACTCGCCGCAAGAGTGTCAAGACAAGCACCGTTTCGAATTCGAAGAGTCATCGGATATCCGTTCGTCATTGCTGGCTGGCCTACAGGAGTCCGGTAACGTTGTCGGTTACCAGGCCACGGCTCGAACCCGTGATGGTTCGATTGTTTCGTTGATGTGGAACGCCAGCCTGGTCATCGACGATCGGGATGATCCGGCAGTGATCGAAGGTACTGTGATCGACGTCAGCGAGAGTCGACGGATCGAGGAAGGGTTGCGTCGAACCCAGAAGCTCGAAAGCCTCGGTGTGTTGGCGGGGGGTATCGCCCACGACTTCAACAATCTACTGATGAGCATTCTGGGCAATGCCGAGCTCGGGCGTCTCGGTCTCGATCCCGGCTCGACGCTTTACCAGCGCTTGGGGCGGATCGAAGAATCCGCGCAACGAGCGGCGGATTTGTCGCGGCAGATGTTGGCCTACTCCGGCAAAGGCGAATTTGTTGTCACCCACATCGATCTCTCGCTCGCGGTTCGTGAGATGGAGCATCTGTTGGAAGGCGCCGTCACCAAAAAAGCTCAACTGGTTTATCAACTGGACTCGACGTTGCCGGCGGTCGAGGCGGACAGCGGGCAGATCGAGCAGATCGTCATGGGTTTGGTGGCCAACGCGTCCGAGGCACTGGGTGGTGGCGAGGGCACTATTTCGGTGTCGACGGGAGTCCGGGAGCTGAGTCTCGAAGATTTGGCGGAGACCTATCTCGACGATCGCCTACCGGCTGGCAGCTACGTCTATTTGCAAGTTGAAGACAACGGTTCCGGTATGGATGAGGAGATTCAACGCAAGATCTTCGATCCCTTCTTCACCACCAAATTCACCGGACGTGGGTTGGGTTTGGCCGCTGTTCTGGGCATTGTCCGAGGTCATCACGGCGCCATCAAAATCGACAGTGTGTCCGGCCGAGGGAGCGTTTTCACCGTGATGTTTCCAGCCGCTACCGAGCGTGGCAGCGGCACCATCGATGCGCCGCCCCACGTCACCGTCGGCGACCAAAGTGGCTCGGTCTTGGTGGTTGATGACGACGAGTCGGTCCGCCTGGTTGCCTCCGAGATGGTCAAGGCACTGGGTTTCGAGGTGATGACGGCCAACGATGGCCGGCAAGGGCTGGAGGTGTTCCGTCAACACATGGATCAGATCGAGCTAGTGATTCTCGATTTGGCGATGCCACGGATGAGCGGCGAGGAGGCCTTCCTGGCAATCCGCGAAGTGTCGCCGTCGGTGCCGGTGATCCTGGCCAGCGGCTACGACGAGATCGAGAGCAAGCAGCTCTTCGCCGGCCAGGGTTTATCCGGCTTCATCCAGAAGCCGTACCGGCTGGGAGCACTGAAGGAGAAGATCCAGTCGGCCTTGGACGGTTGAACGCTCTTGCGCTGGCCTCTCCAAGCCCTCCGTCCTCTGGACCCTTCAGGATGCTCAGCAGAGGTCGACAGCGTGCTCGACCAGCTCGTCGAGGGTGACGACGTCCAATGCAGCCTCGTGGGTTGCCGAGAGAACGATCGGCGGCGCGATGCCGGCATCAAAAGCTTCTTTCCAACGGGCGACGCACAGGCACCAGCGATCTCCTGGGTCGAGACCTGGGAAACCGTTCGCGGGCGTTGCGAGATCGTTGCCCTGAGAGCGTGAGAACGCCAGGAACTCGTCGGTCATCTCGGCACAAACCACGTGTGCGCCGAGATCTTCAGGGCCAGTATCGCAACGTCCGTTACGGTAGAAACCGGTCAAAGGTGCTTTGCAGCACATGTCGAGCCTACCCCCGAGCACATTCTTGGCCTCAGCCATCTCTCAACCTCCTGGGAGCAGAGACTACAGGATCCTGTGCCCTGGCGGGGGCTCGGATTATTCGTTCGCTGGCGTCCCGGAAGGTGCTTGCCGCTCCAGCCACTCCGAGAGTGCCTGTAACGTAATGTCGCGCACGGTCAGCTCCGGCAGCATTTTCTGGGCGGCGCGTAGCTGGTCGCTCAGCTTTGGTGGTAAGTCGATGGTTAGGACAGTGACGGTTTTATCCCATCTATTCATGGTCTGGCCTCCGAGGTCAGAGCTTCAGGTGCCGCAGTCGCAGGGCGTTGGTGATGACCGAGACCGAGCTGAACGTCATCGCCGCGCTGGCGATCATCGGGCTCAGCAAAAGTCCGAAGACAGGGTAGAGCAACCCGGCCGCGATCGGCACCCCAAGAGCATTGTAGGCAAAGGCAAAAAACAGATTCTGGCGAATATTCTTCAAAGTGGCTCGGCTCAACCTGCGCGCCCGAACAATGCCCCGCAGGTCACCGCTAACCAGCGTGATGCCGGCAGATTCTATCGCGACGTCGGTGCCAGTGCCCATGGCGATACCGACCGAAGCGCGAGCCAGAGCAGGAGCATCGTTGACGCCATCACCAGCCATGGCGACAACCTTGCCGGCTGCCTCGAGCCGTTCGATGACTTCGACTTTACCCGCCGGCTGAACCTCGGCGATGACGTCGTCGAGCTCGAGTTGGGCTGCGACGGCTTTGGCCGTTGTCGCGTCGTCGCCGGTCAACATCAAGATCTCGAGCCCCTCGTTGCGCAGCTCCTCGAGGGCTTGCGGAGTGGTCGGTTTGATCGGGTCGATGACGCCGAGGATGCCAGCGAGTTTGCCATCGATGGCGACCAGGACGGTGGTCTGACCGGCGGCGCGCAAAGACTCGGAACGTTCGAGCCACGCCGCCAGCCAGGTCTCGCCTTCGAACAAGCGTCGGTTGCCCAGCGCCACGATATGACCGTCGACGGTGCCCAGCACGCCGCGGCCACTGAATGATTCGAAGTCCGCGACTTCAGCGAGCTCGAGCCCCCGAGCTTCGGCAGCGCTGACGATCGCCGTAGCCAGGGGATGTTCGCTGGCTTGTTCGAGGCTGGCAGCGAGGCGTAGCAACTCCGCGTCGTCGTAAGGTTCGGTGTGATCGATGGTCACCAGCTCGGGCTTGCCAGCAGTGAGAGTGCCGGTCTTGTCGAGCACCAATGTGTCGACGCTGGCGAGTCGTTCGAGAGCTTCGGCGTTCTGGACCAGCACCCCTTGGGAGGCTCCCCGGCCGGTCCCCACCATGATCGACATCGGCGTCGCCAGGCCGAGGGCGCAGGGGCAGGCGATGATCAGCACCGCCACCGCGCTGACCAAGGCGTGAGCTAAGCGCGGCTCGGGTCCGAGCCATGCCCAGATCAGGAAGGTCAGCATCGCGATGGCGACCACGATCGGCACAAAAATCGAAGCTGCGACGTCTGCCGTGCGTTGAATTGGCGCTCGACTGCGCTGCGCCTCGCTGACCAGCTGAACTATTTTAGCCAGCAGTGTTTCAGCGCCCACTCGTTCGGCCAGCATTACAAGTCCGCCGGTGCCGTTCAGTGTGCCGCCGGTGACGGTGTCTCCGGGTCCTTTCTCGATCGGGATCGGCTCACCGGTCAGCATCGACTCGTCAACCGAGCTCGAACCGTTGATCACCCGGCCATCAACCGGAACTTTTTCGCCCGGGCGTACCCGCAGTCGATCTCCAGAACGTATCTTGTCGAGGGCAATCTCGACATCCCTACCGTCGGAGGTCAGCTGACGAGCTGTCGTTGGGTTTAGTTCGAGCAGGGCGCGCAGCGCACCTTGCGTGCGGCCGCGTGCGGCGAGCTCCAACACTTGGCCGAGCAGCACCAATGTAGTGATCACCGCCGCCGCCTCGAAGTAGACCGGCGCCGCGCCGTCAGCGGTGCGGAAGCCTGGTGGCAACACCGAGGGCAACAAGGTGGCGACCAGGCTGAAGAGATAGGCTGATCCCACCCCCAAGCCGATCAAAGTGAACATGTTGAAGTGGCGCGAGACCATTGATGCCCAAGCCCGCTCCAGCAGAGGCCAGCCCGCCCACAGCACCACCGGTGTCGCCAGGGCAAGCTGCAACCAAAGCAGACCGCCGACGGCTTGCAGGGGTTGACCGGGGATGAGATCGGACATCGCGATTACCAGCAACGGCAGGCTCAACGCCGCACTCCAACGGAAGCGTCGTCGCATGTCGACGAGCTCTGGATTCTCCCCAAGGTCTTCGAGAGTCACGGTCATTGGCTCGAGCGCCATGCCACAAATTGGGCAGCTGCCCGGTCCGACTTGACGGACCTCGGGATCCATCGGACAAGTGTAGAGGGTGCCTGTGGGCACGGCCTCCGCAACTTTTTGGGACGGCGCCAGAATGCGCTCCGGGTCAGTTGTGAACTTTGTGAGACAGCCGGCGCAGCAGAAAAAGAACGTCTCGCCTTCGAATTCGGTGGAGTGGGTCGCCGTTGTGGGGTCCACCGTCATACCGCAGACCGGGTCGATGGTCGAAGTTGGTGCCGGGGAGCTGGTATCGCCACCGCAACAGTTGGCGTGGCTCGGGGTGTCGGTGTCCGAGGGGGAAGGTTGCATGTGCTTCATGCTATCGAACCTCGCCCCAGACGGTTCTTGGTTGGGCGAAACGCTGGCTATTGCATACGAACCGATCCAAGCGCACCGGACTTTTCCAGCACAGTTTGATGCTGTTGCGCAGGTAGGTGCGATGGAAGGTCTTGCCCTTTGATGAGCCGATCGTAATCTGTCGATCGTCGAGGTCTTGCGGTCGGCAGATCACCAGGTCTTGCGTCGGGCCTTGGCTCGCTTGGCGCTGCGGAACATGGCTTGGGCCTGCTTGCCAGCTTTGCGACGAGCCGCATTGTCCTGGCGGAGCTCCAACGCGCGCTGCTCCTTCTCGAGATTGTGGAGATTGCCGAGGCGAGCTGGGTCGAGTTGCCCGGAGGCGATCGACTCTCGAACTGCGCACCCCGGCTCGTCGTGATGGGTGCAGTCGCGGAAACGACATCTTGCTGCCAGGGCTTGAATGTCCCGGAACGCCTGGTCCATTCCGGCTTCGGCGTTCCACAGTTGCAACTCTCGGATGCCTGGGCTGTCGATTAACAGAGCGCCATTCGGCAGCATTACCAACTCGCGGTGTGTCGTAGTGTGACGTCCGCGATCATCACCTTCGCGCACTGTGCCGGTGCGGAGTCGATCCTGTCCCAGGAGACAGTTGATCAAGCTCGATTTGCCGACTCCTGAGGATCCCACCACAACCACGGTGTTCCCTGGCACGAGCTCCGCGAGGACCCGGTCGACGCCATCGCCGAGGGCACAGCTGGTGATGAATACTGGAGCACCCGGCGCCACGTTCTCGACCGCGGCTCGGCGGTCATCGACATCGGTGCAGATGTCTGCCTTGTTGAGGATCACCATGGGTTGGGCGTGACTCTCCCAGGCTGAGACCATGAAGCGCTCCAAACGTCGCAGATTGAAGTCTCCATCCAATCCCATAACGAGCAGAATGGTGTCGACATTGGCTGCGACGATCTGCTCTTCAGTCCTTCGTCCGGCGACTTTGCGCGATAGCTTGGACACCCGCGGCAGGACGGCATGGATGGTCGCGTCGTGATCGGCGTCGCTGCGCAGCGCCACCCAGTCTCCGATCACCGGTAATTCGCTGGCGTCTTCAGAGTGATGGATCAAGCGGCCGACAACCCGTGCCTGGTGCCTGCCGGAGGCGGTTTCGACGGTATAACGCTGGCGAGATTCCCGAACGATACGTCCAGGTTCCAACTCGTTGGAGCGGTCCGACGCAAAGTTTTGGGCCTGGTCATCCGTCCAGCCGAGCTCTGTGAGGCGACTAGCGGCGTTGGATGTTCTTTGGCGAAGTTCTTCCGAACGAAATGGTTTGGGCGACGTGCCCGTTTCTCGAGGTCTCAATTGAAGCTCTCCTACTGGATTGCCCTGGTGGGGCAAACATATCCCTGGAACCGCGCGTCTTGGCGGTTCGGCGTTTCGTCAACGCGAACTCATCGCAGTCGATCCTGCCTTGCCGCACTACGGGGGAGCGGCAGGATTGACTGGGGGCGGGGGAGATGTGCTTCAAACAGACATAGACCAATGGATTATGGCATACCGAACGGCTGACTGAAACCAGTGGAGCACAGTGTAGGGTTGGTTTGCATGTTGTGATGTCGATTTGATTAGGCATTAAAAAGATAGCAAACTCTTCTTTCGGGTATAATCCTCGGCAGGTCGAGCAACAGTTAGTTTCATAAATCTCTTTAATAAGATTGCGAAGTCTCTTTTAAAGAGATACCTCCTTTAAAAGGGGTTGATTCGTTGATTAATGAGGTTATCTTTTATATCAGTAGGAATGCGAGTCAATGAGAATAGTCGACAAAGAGGTAGATCAGGTCCTGACTCTTCTGCGTAACAAGATTCGTGAGAAGGGCTTCACCCAACTTCAGGTGCAGGAAGCTCTCTCTTGGGGGCGCAGCTACATCAGCCAGCTTCTGACCAAACAGAAGTCTTTGCGAATCGAGCAAGTTCTGCTCATCCTGGATGTCATCGGAGTCGATCCAGGCGACTTCTTTGCCGAGCTCTATCACTATCCAAGAGCAGCAGGATCTTACAGCGCAAGTCGTCCCGTCTCACGGGTGGACGCCATCACCAAGGGCGGCACTCCGCCGGTCAACTTCGAGGAGATGCGTTCTTTGGTCCGGGGGCTGGTCTGGCTGCTGATCGACAAGGAGCTCATCGATGTCGATGAGTTGACCAACGCGGTCAAGGAGCGCAAGAACGGTCCGTTGTCAGGCGATCTCGGGAGTGATGAAGGGCCCGCGAACTGACGGCCTGAAATTTGGCTGAATCAGATCTTGGTCGCAGCACCAGCGGCTACGAGCGCTTGTCGAAGCGTCCTTTTGTCGCTGACGCCAGGTTGCATGTAGGAGATGGCCCCTTGACGATCGACGATCATCACGGTTGGCAGAGCGTAGACTTGATAGCGGTTACTCAGCGAGCTCTGAGGATCTAGTAGCACGGGATAGGGGAAAGGATCTTTCTCGACGTATCGACGGACCGTCGCTTCGTCCTCCCCAGAGTCGATGGCGAGGAAGTGAACCCCTTTGCCGTCGAACTCGGAATGGAGCTCCTCGAGATATTTGGCCTGTAGACGGCAGGGACCACACCAGGTCGCCCAGAATTCGATGAGCACAACATCACCCGCAAAATCCGGCGGTCCGAGAGTGCCGCCATCGAGGCTGGCGAGCCTGAAGTCCGGCGGCGGGTAGGAACCCGAGACCGAAGGTGTGCCACCCAGCGCGCTTGCTGCTGGGAGGGATTGCGAAATCGGAGAGGCGATGGTCGTCGACTGGGCAATCCAATGAAAGCCGGTGGCTACGACGCCAAACGACACGGCGACCAACAGCAGCCAGCGTGCGATGGCCACGCTGGGGTCGGACGACTCAGAAACTCCTTGATCAGAACGTGGGTTGGCGTCGTTCATTTGGATCACTCTGTTGCGGCAGTCGCTGTTGCAGTTGTTTCGAATCTAGGTCTTGCTACAGCTGATAGGTCTGCAGTCGATAAGCTTACGGCCAACACGGGGCTGGGGTTCACTCACTCCCCGAAGCTGGTTTCTCGGAAACCTCGGGTTCTTCAGGGAGGGGCTCCGCGACCAACAGCTCTTCGAGCTTGTCCTGGATTTCGGTGACCTTGGCCTCCGGCAGCAGCAATACGGCTTCGCGACCACTGGTTGTGGCGGCGATCTGGCCATCGATGGCGTTGAAGAGCTCGAGCTCTTCAGCGGACTCCTTGGTCGTCAATGAGATGGTGAGAGATGGCGTACTTAGGTCGTAACCGGCCGCGATTGCGATATCGCGCTCGACCACCCGCACTCCCTTGGCCTCGGTGATCGGGTAGAGAACATCACTGACGGTCGAGTAGGCGATTCGGTCTTGACCTCGGCGCCAGTCGGCGCCGTCGCGGGTCAGGTCGAGC
>JAJCXQ010000253.1 GCA_029263355.1 Acidobacteriota bacterium
TTATTACGCTTGAACGTCTAGCTCATGCTCTTGAACAACAACATGCTTTTGACGAAGCAGAAAGTCTCTATCATACGATACTCAAAGAGAAGCGGCGACTCTTGGGCAACGAACACCTTGATATCGCCACTACTCTCGGCAATTTTGGACTCTTTTATCTACGGAAAGGAACCCTCCAGCTGGGAGAGAGTCTCACCGGCCAGGCCTGTGAGATGCTCCGTTCCACGGTTGGGGCAACGCACCCTGAGATCGCTACCTGCTTAACTAATCTCTCGATCATTCTCCGCACGGCAGGCCGCCTCGATGAAGCAGAAGGGCCGGTTCGAGAGGCTCTCGAGATTGACCGATCTCATTTCGGAGAAGACAGCCCAAGTGTCGCCAGCGACAAGCTAGCCCTCGCTGTTGTTCTCATCCGACAAAAGAAGTTTCAAGAGGCTCATCCGCTGGTGGAACAGAGTCTCAGGGTACATCGCAAAGTCTATGGAAAAGAGCATACTCGGACAGCAGTAGCCAAGAGCACCCTCGGCTCCTGCTTGACGGGGCTTGGTAGTTACCAAGCGGCTGAGCCGCTGCTAATCGAGGCTCACTCGCGCCTCGTTGAAGCTCGCGGGCCGGATTCAAGGGTCACGAGAGATGCTGCGCGGTACCTCGCTGAGTTTTACGAGGCGATTGGCGATCGTGAGAAGGCGGCTGAGGTGTCGCTGCGAGAAAAGATAGCGTCTAGATAAGCAGGATCTGCGAGAAACGCGTTCCTAATAATGAAGGATGCTTGAGCATTCCCGGCGTGGATTACCGCCGGAGACTGGTTTCTTCCCGGCGGGCAAGTGTGCCGCTAAAGGACACGGCCGGTTCGGGGTTTTTGACCCAAGTAGAAGGAGGAACAATGAATAGGTGGAACATAGTGGCAATAGCAATCGTTTTACTTGTTGTGACCGTCCATTCTGCGTCTGGAGAAACGGGTGATGGCCAGGGGAGAGCGACGAGTGTCCGGGGACTTCCCAGTGCTTCTTTTACCCCATTGAATAACCTCGCACCAGACCACCCAATGCATCTCTTGCTCGCTGATTCGTCACAAGCCGGCAAGGGCGTGTTTACCGTCACCAATGATGCATCAGACTATGTCTATGTGCGGCTCGATGCTTACAGTGACACCGGTGCGCATCTCATTGTCGAAGATTTGAGTCTCGAAGGTGAGACTAGCCTGCAAATAGAGTGGATTGACTTACCGCCAGGAACAGCCTCCGTGATTTTGTCACTGGAAGATGGTTGGGAAAGCGGCCTGCGTGTCGATGTTCCCCACAAGTCGCCACTCATGGTGGCTGATGTCATGTCTACCAAAGTGCATCTGCCGACACAATCCACCGGAGAAACGTCGATCGTTTTGTATAACCCATCGGCCGAGGTTGCTGTTGTCGAGGTAGATGCTGAATCGCTGGACACGGTGATTATGTATCAATACGAGCTTCGTGTTATCGCTCAGTATTCCGGCGGCGGCACTATAAAGACTTCCGTGATCCAAGGAGGCCCTATCTTCATCTCCGAGCTGGATTCAGCGGTTGTCAGCCTGGATGACAAGTTGACTAGTACTCACCCGCATCCAGGTAGCGTTCAGACGATTCCTTTCTTGTGTGGCGGCTTGAACACGATGAATGAGACGAGGCCACCGTGCCTTGGTTGGCTCTATTCGACTGGGCAGATCCATCCAGCGCTTGATGTCGATAAGGGTACAAACGGCCGGAATGAAAATAATGAAGTTTATGCGACTCTTCCTGGGATAGTAGCGCGCGAACCGGTTTCAACCGTGACGTGTCAGGATTGTAGCGGCTGGGGGAATAGCGTCATCTTGAGGCACCTTCTTGACGATGGCCGTGTGGTGCATTCCGGTTATGGTCATCTTGTTTACGATAGTGGCAATCAATCTGCTGGACTGAGAAGAAATCATCACGTGGTGGGCGGTCAATTCCTTGGATACAAGGGGAATACGGGACGAAGTGACGGTTCCCATCTGCATTTTGAAGTCATGAAGGATAGGAGTACTTTTGAAGGCGGATATTCTCCGTGTTCACCTCACCTGACGCCGGCGTGCGTCAACAACGTACGGACCATGGCTGCGACGGGAAGCACTAGTGTAGAGGATCCAGCCCCTTACACCTATGGCGGGCGACGGGCGCTGATTCCACTATTTTCTATTTCAAATACAGTGCCTTCGCAAGCCAACTACGATGTTTACGGGATCGGTAACCAGCGACTTCATGCTGCACTCCCATTGAGTCAACAGCGCAACGAAACTTGGATCGTAGCTGGCCGGAACGAGACAGGAGCAAACGCCGATATTGCACTGGCGACAAACAGTGGCTTCGTCAAGACTGGCTATCGCGATACCCTCGGGAGCGACAGTGACGGGACCGACTACCGGTTTTATGGCTACCATAACCAGATGACGGCTGGCGGCGGTGTTCAAGTAAAATTAGCCCTGTTGCCAAACGCCAATTCTAAGATTGTCGACAACGATTCGCGATCCGGATTCTTTGGTGATGATCGAGGTCGGAGTGATCAGGTGGCTGGTTACTATTTGACTTCGCTCGTTTATAAGGCGTCAAGCGGTCAATACGCGAGTTGGAAACCAGGTCTTTCGTCAGGTGCTTATGGTGTATGGGTGCACATACCAAAGATGCCTTACGGCACAAAGGCAAATTCCGTACGATACAAGATCTATACGACGTCGTCGGCGAATCCGAGTTTGTCAGACCCGATCGACCATAGCAGCAGTGCTAACTCTAACCAGTGGGTTAGATTGACAGTCGGCTCGCAAAGTACTTGGACTTTGAACAGTACCGGTTATGTCGGATTGAGCCTTGATCAGAGCGGAGGTAATGGCGGAATTCCCGCGGGGAATCTTGTTGGCATAGATGCCGTTAAGTTCATCCGGATGGGCTCACAGATTCCGTCTCGTCCGAGCGGTGTGTTGGCGAGCGACGGCACGTACACCGACCGGGTGCGGGTCCGTTGGAATACCGTTTCTGATGCGACGCGTTATCGGGTGTACCGCTGCACGTCGACCTCGTCGAGCAGTTGTGGCACGGGC
>JAJCXQ010000254.1 GCA_029263355.1 Acidobacteriota bacterium
TCCGGATTCCCCGCTAGCAGTTGCTCGAGATCCGATTCGACGATCTCGAGCAACGGCGGCGCCAACAATGCCGCCATCTTGACCACCTCCACCAAACCCGATCGGAGCTCGCCTCGAGGCAAAGTGCCAAGAAGACGTGTATCCGCGATGACGCGCTGCGGATGGTGAAACAGGCCCACAGTATTCTTGCCGCCTTCCAAATCGATCCCTGTCTTGCCACCGATCGACGCATCAACCTGGGCCAGTAGGGTCGTCGGTACCTGCAGGTACTCGATGCCACGCAAGAAACACCCAGCGACAAAACCGCCGAGATCACCGACAGTGCCGCCGCCGAATGTGATGAGACGGCTGTCTCGTTTGCCGCCAGCGTCAAGCAAGGCTCGCCACAGGTAGCCGGCGTGTTCCAAAGTCTTTGACGCTTCACCATCGGGGACCTCTAACCGGACACACCGTCGCGAACCATGCCCTAGTACTTCGAGTACCGAACCGTGGAGCTCGATCAATCGCGGTGTTGTCAGGACAAAAACAGTTCGCCCGGCGAACCACTCTTGAAGCTTCGAGTTGGTGCCCCTCAGGACATCAACACCGGTGGTGATATGAGTCGAGCCCCCCTCGTGCTGAAGAGTTCGCCGGGTCCCCCCCTCGGCCTCAGCCATCAGTCCCGGCTCGACGTCGGCATTCGATGCCTAGTTCTTCGAGCTGCCGATCATCGACGGCTGACGGCGCCTCGGTCAACAGGCAAGAGGCGGACGTTGTCTTGGGAAACAAGATGACATCGCGGATTGACTGAGCCCCAGACATCAGCATGATCAAACGGTCCAAGCCGAGGGCGATCCCGCCATGCGGCGGCGGGCCATACTTCAAGGCCTCCAGCAGAAAGCCAAACCGCGACTCCGCTTCCTCCACGCCAATTCCTAGCAAATCGAAGACGCGGCGCTGCAAGTCGCTATCGTGAATTCGGATCGAGCCACCTCCAAGCTCGATTCCATCCATCACGACGTCATAAGCACGGGAACGAACCCGGCCAGGATCGGTCGCGATCAACTCGAGATCTCTGGGATCGGGACTCGTGAAAGGATGATGTAAAGCATCCCAGCCATCTTCGTCATTGCCATCAACAAGCGGGAATTCCTGTACCCACAAGAAGGCATGTCGATCCTGTGGGATCAGCTCATAGGCCCGGGCCAGCTCGAGCCGCAGGGCCCCGAGCGCCCGCGCCACCGTCGCTTCGGGACCAGCGACCAACAAGCTCAGGCCTCCCTCTTCCAGACCCAGTTGCTGCGCAGCCTGTTTCAGCTCGGACTCCGCCAATGCTTTCTTGACCTGGAACTGAAGCTCGCCATCGCGGTGGCGAAGTGTCAAGACTCCTTGAGCACCGGCACGCCGCGCTATCGCAACCCACTCGTCAACCTGCTTGCGGCTAGCGTTGGCGGCATCTGGTACGACGAAACCACGAATCACTCCTCCGCCTTCAACTGCCGCCTGAAAACCTCGAAAGCCGCTCTGCCCCAAGATCTCAGACAAGTCCTCAATCTCCAGGCCAAAACGCGTATCCGGTCGGTCCGAACCGTAACGTGCCATTGCTTCATGGTAAGAAAGCCTGGGGAACGGGGTCTCGATCTCGATTCCTGCCATTGGAAAAATCTTGGCGAACAGACCCTCGATCAAACCAATGATCTCATTCTCGTCGGTGAACGACAGCTCGAGATCAACTTGGGTGAACTCGGGCTGACGGTCGGCCCGTAGATCTTCGTCACGGAAACATCTAGCCATCTGGTAGTAGCGCTCGAATCCACTCATCATCAACAGTTGCTTGAAAAGCTGTGGCGACTGTGGCAAGGCATAGAACTGACATGGTGCTTCCCGACTCGGTACCAAGTAGTCACGTGCGCCCTCTGGTGTCGAACGGGTCAGGATCGGAGTTTCGAGCTCTAGAAATTCATTCGCCTCCAGATACTGACGGGTGGCACTGACGATTCGATGGCGCAGCACAAAGTTACGAGCCAACTCGGGTCGACGAAGGTCGAGGTACCGATACCGTAATCGCAATTCCTCGGACGCCTCGGCATAGGACTCCAGCACGAACGGAGGAGTCTCGGCCTGTGTAAGAACAACGGCGCGTTCGACCCGAACCTCGATCGCCCCGGTTGCTTTCTCGAGATTGACGTTGGCCGCGTCTCGCGCCAACACGTCACCTTCGACCTCGACCACCCACTCAGCACGAACCGGATCGAGAGCCGCGTGCGCTTCGACGTCGGTGTCGGGATACACCACAGCCTGCACGAGGCCGCTGCGATCGCGCAGATCCAGGAACATCATTCCCCCAAGATCTCGGCGTCGATGAACCCAAGCCTTGAGCAAGACGCGTTGCCCAATGTCTTGCGGCGTTAGCGTTCCTACAAAACGTCTCTTCATGGATCCACCTCTATTGCCTAACAGCAGTGAAACTTCAAAGCTGCTCAGTACCCGCGTCCGAGCTCTTTGCGGTATTGGTTCTTGAGATTTAGATAACGCTCACGAATCCTGCCGATGTCCTGACTCTCCTGATCACTCAATCGTCGCGTGACCCGTGCCGGGACGCCTAGCGCGAGATGCCCCGCCGGTATTACGGTTCCAGGAGTGACCACCGCCCCAGCTCCAATCTGGGCGCCGTGACCGATCACAGCGCCGTCGAGGACCCGTGCTCC
>JAJCXQ010000255.1 GCA_029263355.1 Acidobacteriota bacterium
GCCAACTGGGATCCGCTGTTGGCGCAGGACACCAAAAGTCTGCTGCGCCGCCGCATGGACGAAGTTGTCGACGGCGACTACCAAGCCTACAAAGCCAACGATGGCAAGTTCGTCCGCGACCACTTCTTCGGGGCTTATCCCGAACTGGCGGAGATGGTCGCCGACATGAGCGACGCCGACATCTGGCGACTCAAGCGCGGCGGCCACGACCCCAACAAGATTTACGCCGCTTACGCCGCAGCCACCAAACACAAGGGCCAGCCGACAGTGATCCTCGCCAAAACCGTCAAAGGTTATGGCATGGGCGTGGCGGGGGAAGGCCAGAATCCCACCCATCAGCAGAAGAAGATGGGAGAGGAGGCCCTGCGCACCTTCCGCGACCGTTTCAACATCCCGATCTCGGATGAGGACCTTCCCAAGGCGCCGTTCATCAAACTCGACGACGACAGCCCGGTGTTGCAATACCTCAAAGACCGCCGCGCCGCCTTGGGTGGCTCACTACCAGCCCGCCGGCAAACAGCGCCCGCCCTCGACGTACCGGGACTCGAAGCCTTCGACATCCTGTTGCACGGTAGTGGAGACCGTCAGATGTCGACCACCATGGCCTTCGTCCGCATCCTCACCGCCTTGACCCGCGACAAAGCGGTCGGCCCTTATTTGGTCCCGATTGTCGCCGACGAAGCGCGGACCTTCGGCATGGAAGGCATGTTTCGTCAGCTCGCCATTTACGCCCCCTTTGGCCAGAAGTACACGCCGGTCGACGCAGACCAACTGATGTACTACCGCGAAGAGGCTGACGGCCAGATCTTGCAGGAAGGCATTACCGAGGCGGGAGGCATCTCGTCGTGGATCGCTGCCGGCACTTCCTACTCGACCAACGGGGTGCCGATGATCCCGTTCTTCATCTTCTACTCGATGTTCGGCTTTCAGCGGATCGGCGACTTCATCTGGGCCGCCGCCGACATGCAGGCCCGCGGCTTCCTCCTCGGCGCTACCAGTGGTCGCACGACGTTGAACGGCGAGGGTTTACAGCATGAGGATGGCCACAGCCATCTGATCGCGGCGACGGTGCCCAATTGCATCGCCTACGACCCGACCTTTGGCTACGAGCTCGCGGTGATTCTGCAGGATGGCCTACGTCGCATGTATCGCGACCAGGAGTCGGTGTTCTATTACGTCACCACCCTCAACGAGAACTATCCTCATCCGCCCATGCCGGAAGGCGCTGAAGAGGGGATTCGTAAAGGGATGTATCTCCTGCAAGCGTCGACCCGGCGAGCGAAGAAGAAACGCGTCCAGCTCCTCGGCTGTGGCTCGATCCTGCGCGAAGTGATGGCCGCCGCCGAGCTGCTCGAGCAGGAGCACGGCATCGCCGCCGACGTGTGGAGTGTCACCAGCTTCACCGAGCTGCGCCGTGAAGGGCTCAGCGCCGAACGCGCCAACCGCCTGCATCCGGAGGCGCCACCGCGAATCAGTTATGTCAGCCACTGCCTGGCAGGCACCCACGGGCCGATCATCGCCTCGACCGACTACATGCAATCGTTCGCCGATCAGATCCGGCCCTTCGTGCCGCGACGTTATGCAGTGTTGGGAACCGACGGTTTCGGCCGTTCCGACACCCGCGAGCATCTGCGCAGCTTCTTCGAGGTCGACCGTCATCACGTCGTGGTGGCGGCACTCAAGGCCCTGGCCGACGAAGGCACGGTTTCGCCGAACGAAGTCAGCAAAGCGATCGAAGCCTATGGCATCGATCCGAACAAACCTGATCCGTCGACCGTCTGAGTAGCCGGAGAGACACGACATGGCTGAGATCCAGGAAGTCCGAGTTCCCGACATCGGTGACGTCGATTCGGTGTCGGTTGCAGAAGTTCTCGTCGCCCCCGGGGACGAGGTTGCGGTCGACGATTCGTTGATCACCCTCGAGAGTGACAAAGCCTCGATGGAGGTGCCGTCCCCCGCCGCCGGCAAGGTGGTCGAGGTCAAGGTCGCGGTCGGTGACGAGATCGGCCAGGATGGCTTGATCCTGACCCTCGAAGCCGCGGCGGCAAGGACCTCTGCCGAGGCGCCCAAGGTCGCAGCGCCAGCCCCGGCGCCGGAGACTCCGACGCCGCCAGCATCTACGACACCCGTTCCAGCGGCGGTTCCACCCGCTCCACCGGCCCCCACGGCTGCTCCGGCCCCGACGCCACCGCCGGCAGCCACCAGCTCGACGATCGACGAAGAGGCATTCGCGCAAGCTTACGCCAGCCCTTCCGTGCGTCGTTTGGCACGCCAACTGGGGGTCGATCTGGGCAAGGTTGCGGGCACCGGGCGAAAGGGCCGAGTACTCAAAGACGACGTCCACGGTTTCGTCAAGTCCGCCTTGGCTGGTGGTGGCCCTAGCGTCGCTGCCACGGCTGGAGGTGGGGTCTCCGGGTTCGAGTGGCCAGAGATGCCCGACATCGACTACTCAAAATTCGGCGAAACCGAAATCAAGCCACTGTCACGTATTCGCAAGCTCGCGGCGCGTAACCTGCATCGTAGCTGGCTGCACGTCCCCCACGTGACGCAACACGACGACGCCGACATCACCGAGATGGAGGCTTTTCGTAAGGCCCACGGTGACGAAGCCAAGAAACGTGGCGTCAAGCTCACTCCGGTGGCTTTCCTGCTCAAGGCCGCGGCGGCTGCGTTGAAGGCTCACCCGACCTTCAACGCTTCGCTCGACAGCAGCGGCGAAAACTTGATCCTCAAGAAGTACGTCCACATCGGGATCGCTGTCGACACTCCCAACGGGCTGGTCGTACCGGTGGTGCGCGACGTTGACCAGAAGGGGCTGTTCGAACTGGCCGCGGATCTGCTGGCGATCAGCGGCCGGGCGCGGGAAGGGAAACTGACTCCCAACGACTTCCAGGGCGCCTGCTTCACCATTTCGAGCTTGGGCGGGATCGGCGGCACCGCCTTCACTCCGATCGTCAACGCTCCAGAAGTGGCAATTCTCGGGGTTTCACGCTCGGCGATGAAACCAATCTTTCAGAACGGCGAGTTTGTACCGCGCTTGATGCTGCCGCTGTCCCTGTCTTATGACCATCGAGTGATCGATGGCGCCTCAGCAGCCCGTTTCATCGTTCATCTCAGCAGCCTCCTCGGCGATTTACGCCGCATGCTGCTGTGAGGCAGACGTTATGACACAGATCCTCGAGATTCGACTCCCCGATCTCGGCGACGTCAGCGATGTTGACGTTGCCGAAGTGCTGGTAAAGCCCGGTGACACCATCGCGGTCGACGATAGCTTGATCACCCTCGAAAGCGACAAGGCGTCGATGGAAGTGCCCTCGACCCATGCTGGCGTCGTGCGTTCAGTAGAAGTCAAGGTCGGCGACAAGGTGACGCAAGACGCGGTCATCGTCACCCTCGAACCGACCGAGGCGGCCAGCGACTCCCCCGCCGCGAAAGCACCGGCAGTCGACGCAGCGCCTGCGCCACCGGCACCTGTAACACCGGCACCTGCAACACCGGTCGCCGCGACACCGGCAGCAGTTCCAGAGCCAACACCAGCACCCGCTGCAGTGCCGGTCACCACGGGCGGCTTCAATGTCGATGCTGGCGACTTCGAAGTCGACGTTGTGGTCCTGGGCTCGGGACCCGGCGGCTATAGCGCCGCCTTCCGCGCCGCCGACCTCGGCAAGAAGGTGGCGCTCGTCGAGCGATACCCCAGTCTCGGCGGTGTCTGCCTCAACGTCGGGTGTATTCCCTCCAAGGCATTGTTGCATCTCGCGAAGGTGGTCGACGAAGCCAGCCACTTCGCCAACCACGGCGTCAACTTCGGCCAGCCGAGCTTCGACCTCGACAAGATCCGCGATTGGAAAGACAGCGTTGTCGGGCGCTTGACCGGCGGTATCGCGAGCATGTCCAAGCAGCGCAAAGTCGACGTCATCGAAGGCACCGGCACCTTCGTTTCACCCCACGAGATGACGATCAGCACGCCGGACGGCCCACGCTCCCTGACCTTCGCCAACGCGATCATCGCCGCGGGCAGCAGCGTCAGCCGCATTCCCGGCTTCCCTTACGACGATTTACGGCTCATCGACTCCACCGGCGCCCTCGAGCTGGCTGAGATTCCCGGCCGCCTCTTGGTCATCGGCGGCGGCATCATCGGCCTCGAGATGGCCACCGTTTACCATGCCCTGGGCTCCAAGATCACCGTTGTCGAGTTGCTCGACGGCCTGGTCCCGGGTTGTGACCGCGACATCGTCCGCCCCTTACAGAAACGGCTCACCCAACGTTACGAGAACATTTTCCTCGACACCAAAGTGCAGCAGGTCACGGCCCGCGACGAAGGACTCGAGGTTCACTTCGAGGGCGCCAAAGCCCCGGCCAGCGACATCTTCGATCGTGTCCTGCTAGCGGTCGGCCGACGCCCCAACGGCCATCTGGTCGGCGCCGAGGCGGCCGGAGTCACCGTCGACGAGCGCGGCTTCATCGCGGTCGACAAACAGCTGCGGACCAACGTGCCGCACATCTTCGCCATCGGCGATATCGTCGGCCAACCGATGCTGGCGCACAAGGCCAGCCACGAAGGCCACGTCGCGGCCGAGGTCATCGCCGGTGAAAAGAGCGCCTTCGACGCCCGGGTGATCCCTTCGGTGGCCTACACCGATCCCGAGCTTGCCTGGGTTGGTCTCACCGAGACCGAAGCCAAGGCCCAGGGCATCAAACTCGGCAAAGGGGCTTTCCCGTGGGCGGCCAATGGCCGCTCCCTCGCCATCGGCCGCGAGGAAGGGCGCACCAAACTGCTGTTCGAAGAAGGCACCGATCGCCTGGTGGGCGCTGGCATTGTCGGCCCCGGAGCCGGTGACCTCATCGCCGAGCTCGCCTTGGCCATCGAGATGGGGTGTGATGCGCAAGACATCGCCTTGACCATCCATCCCCATCCGACCACGTCGGAAACCGTCGGCATGTCGGCGGAGGCCTTCGAAGGCACCTTGACCGACCTCTACATGCCACGCCGCAAGAAGCGCTGACGGGGCATACCGCGCGGGGATCAAACTCGGGCGGACACAAGGTTCGCCCCATGTTGGTTGCAAGTATAGTTATGATCTAATAGCATATTGCCAGGCGAGGCCTCCAACCCGCCTGGCAATGCTCAATTGACCAGATCTTCGCGCGAGCGCCCTCTGCCGAGGGAGTTGCAGCGGGTTGTTGCCGGACTCTGCGAGTCAACGACGCCCCCTGCCTGATCGCTGACCTGCCAACCTGTCGTTCACGGAGACTCTCTTTGTTCCAAGTTCGGGTCCATCACCTCATCGTCTGCAGGCTTGCTGTTATCTGCCTCGTTCTGTCTGTTGCCAGTCCAATGAATGCAGCGTCCACGGCGACCGAACCCGACCAGCTTCCGATGGGCTCGATCTCTGGCACCGTCGCCTCCGAAGCGATCGTGGGCGAAGACACGGGTCATTCGCTTGGCGGCATCCACCTCACCGCCTGGGACACCAACGGCAACAATGTCGGGTCCACAACATCGCAAACCTTTGGATCCTATGAGATCACGGGGCTAGCTCCCGGCACATATTTTGTCACCGCCGACAGCTCCGGAGAATTCCTGGACGAGCTCTACTTCGATCTGCCCTGCCCCGACCTGGGTTGTGATCCCACCTCCGGCTCCCCAGTACTGGTGCAGGATCAAACGGTTACCTCCCAGATCGATTTCACCTTGACACGGCTCGGCGTCATCTCAGGCACGATTCTCGATGCCTTCATCTTCTTCCCCGACCGGCCGGTCCCCGCCGACGCCCGAGCTTGGAACGAGGCCGGTGAATTGGTGAGTGCCGATACGACGGATGGTTTCGGTCAATACTCGATTGTCGGGCTGAGCCCGGGCATCTACTATGTCGATACCCTCAATTCCGCAGGCTTCATCGACCAGCTCTACAACGGGTTCCCGTGTCCACCGGATACCTGTGATCGCACCGCTGGCACCGCCATCGAAGTGGCGTTGAACGCGCCCGTGACCGGCATCAACTTCTTGCTCGATCTGCAACAAGGCATCTCAGGACAGGTCAGTCGAGACGGAGGTGGCGTGCCGGTCCCACGCGCCCTGGTCCGCTTTTGGGATGCCACAGGCTCTCTCATCAGTGGAACGATCACCGACGATAGTGGGCTCTACGACAGCACGCTACCGGCCGGTACCGTCTTCGTGACCACGGACGCAGGTGACTCCCCAAACGGCACCAGCGGCGAGCTCTACGACAACCTGCCCTGCCCCACCGGCCTCTGTGATCCCACTCTAGGTACCCCGGTGACCATCCAAGAAAACGAAGTCACTCGGAACATCAACTTCGTGCTGGAGATCGCTGACGACGCCACTTGCATCCCGACGGAGCTCTCGCTCTGCCTGCTCGACGATCGATTTCAGGTGCAAGCCAACTGGAGAGATTTTGAAGGCCAAAGCGGTTCGGCCCGAGCAGACGCCGAGGTGACCGACGCCACCGGCACGTTCTACTTCTTCGGCCCCGACAACACCGAGCTCGTCGTCAAGGTGCTCGACGCCTGCGTCGAACCCTTCAACCACTTCTGGGTCTTTGCCGCCGGTCTCACCAACGTCGAGGTCGAGTTGTTGGTGACAGACACTCTGACCGGCGAATCGAAAACCTACTTCAACAACCTCGGCCAAGCCTTCGCGCCAGTCCAGGACACAAGCGCTTTCGCCACCTGTGAGGCGTCCCGGGCCAACGAGGCCGAAGCTGACGCCTTGATCAGTAGCACCCAGCTCGAGATCGAGGCTCAATTGGCGAAGCTGCGAGCTGGGCAAAAGCACCAATCCGTGTCCGCAGCGAATCGAACCAACACCACCCAACTAGGGACCTGCACCCCAACCGCGACCAGCCTCTGCCTCGAGCAAGGCCGCTTCCGTGTCGAAAGCACCTGGCGCACTCCCGCCGGTGAAACCGGCGACGGCCAAGCCGTCGCCCTCACCGACGCCTCTGGGACTTTCTGGTTCTTCTCCCCCGAAAACGTCGAGGCCCTGGTCAAAGTCCTCGACGCCTGCAACCTGCCTGGTTTCGAAAACTTCTGGGTCTTCGCCGCCGGACTCACCGACGTCGAGGTCACCATCCGGGTCACCGACACGGTGTCGGGGGAGGTGAAAGAATACGCAAATCCCCAGAGCACGCCATTCCTGCCGATTCAGGATACCCAGGCGTTCCAAACCTGTGGGGAAATGGACGGTTAGGACGGCTCGGCCACCTCTCGAGGTGGTGGCCGCTCCGGCATTTCATGATCTGATAGCATGGGACTAACAGGACGATGCAGCTTACAGGAGAGCCCAAGCGACCGACATGTCGCTTGGGCGCTCTCATTTTTGTGAGGGAAACCAGCGTCGAAATTCGCCTAGGCCTTCAGTGAGTTCCGGATCGCCCGGCTCGCCCGATGTCCCAGCAACAGGTGTCGCTCCACGGAGACTCTCGATGTTCCAAGCTCGATTTCCTCGCTTCGTCGTTTGCCCCCTCGCCGCAGTGCTTCTGACCCTCTCGACGCTGGCGCCAGCGACCGCGGCTGCTCCTGATCAGCTTGGCGCCATCTCTGGCACGCTGACGACCCTGGAGTCCGAGGCGCCGATCGCGGATGCAGTGGTCGGAGTCTGGAATGCGGCCGGCGTCCAGCAAACCTTCGGCCAAACCGACGGTTCGGGCAGATATCGCATCGAGCTGGCAGCGCCAGGCAGCTACTTCGTGACCGCTGAGCACCGCGGCCATTTTGGGCGACTCTACGACGACCTATCCTGTATCAATCCCCCGATCGATTGTAATCCGACAACCGGCACTTCCGTTGTCGTCACCCCGGACAACACTACCGCGGACATCAACTTCGCACTGCCCCGACGTCCGGCGGGATCGATCACCGGTCACGTGCTGTCGGAAGCCGTTGTCGGCGGAAGTGAGCCCACCCCCGGCGGTGGCGAGCCGATCCCTTTCATCCCCGTCACCGCCTGGGACCTCAACGGCAACAGCATAGGAATTGGGCATCCCGGTCTCGACGGTCTCTACGAGATCAGCGGCCTAGATCCCGGCACCTACGTCGTCACCGCTCGCACCCCTGGGCAGTTCATCGACGAGCTCTACTCCGACCTACCCTGCCCCAATCTGAGCTGCGATCTGACCACTGGAACACCGGTGACGGTCCTAGATGAAACCACCACGTCAAACATCGACTTCGCCCTGACCCGTCTCGGTGTTATCTCGGGCACCCTCCGCGACAGCGCCACCGGTCAGCCGGCGGCGGCCGCCGCCCGAGCGTGGAACGCTGCCGGGGAGTTTGTCGACCTAGCGGTACCCGACGTCAATGGCCACTACTCGATCGAAGGCCTCAGCCCGGGGATCTACTTCGTGGATACCACCAGCAGCGAAGGTTACGCCAACGAGCTCTACGACGACCTAGCGTGTCCCACCGACACCTGCGATCGCACCGCTGGCACACCGATCGAGGTGGCCCTCAACGCCCCCGTCACAGGAATCGACTTCGATCTCCACTTACAGCAAGGCATTTCCGGACGCGTCACCCGGGAGGATCTCGGCACGCCCTTGAGCGATGTGCAGATCACCTTCTGGAACACCGACGGCACGTTCGCCAACACCACCGTCACGGATACCAACGGCCGTTACCTAGATGGGGTCTCGGCCGGCACGTATTTCGTGACCACGACGTCCCTCAATCTCACTTTCCATGCCATCGACGAGCTCTACGACAACCTGCTTTGTCCCTATCAACTGTGTGATCCCACCCACGGCGCTCCGGTGGTCGTCAACGAAGGCATCTTCGTCCGAGGCATCGACTTTGCGTTGGCAGAATCCGGCGATAGCTGTTTTTCGACCCCTTTCAATCTCTGCTTGGCCGACGATCGGTTCAGTGCTCAGGTGATCTGGACCGATTTCGAAGGCCAGCGCGGCATCGCAGAGGTCCAAGAGATCACCGACGCCACCGGCACCATCTGGTTCTTCGGTCCAGACAACATCGAGGTCGTCGTCAAGGTGCTCGATGCCTGCGTTGAGCCCTTCAACAGCTTCTGGGTTTTCGCCGCTGGCCTCACCAACGTCGGGGTTGAGCTCTTGATCACCGACACCCTGACCGGCGAGGGACGCACCTACATCACAAACCCCGGCGAAGCCTTCGGACCGATCCTAGACACCAGCGCCTTCAGTAGCTGTCTAGGCCCCCGCACCGACGACAACAAAAGCGACCAGTTAGCCAGGGAAAGTCGGAGGGAGCTCGAAGCTCAGTTAGCAAAGCTGCGCACTGGCCATCCGCCACCGCCACCGACCGCGACCACTTTGCCCACCAAAGCCAGGCAAGGCACCTGCATCCCAACCGCGACCAGCTTATGCCTAGAGCGCGGGCGATTCCGCGTCGAAAGCACTTGGCGCACCCCAGCTGGCGAAACCGGCGACGGCCAAGCCGTTCCACTCACCGACGCCACCGGCACCTTCTGGTTCTTTGGGCCAGACAACGTCGAAACCCTGGTCAAAGTCCTCGATGCCTGCGAGCTGCCCAACTTCGAAAGCTTCTGGGTGTTCGCCGCTGGCCTCACCGATGTCGAAGTGATGATCCGCGTCACCGACACGGTGTCGGGTGAGGTCAAGGAGTATCTGAATCCTCAGAGTACGCCGTTCCTACCGGTTCAGGATACGGGTGCGTTCCAGACCTGTGGTGACATGGGCGGCTGACCCAACCGAAGCCGGCATCGCCGTCGAATCACCGGAAGTTTCCGCATCCTGTGATCCTATCTAACCGGAAATACCAGGTATTTTCGGTGGGATGCTTTCGACAAAACCGGAATTACCGGCGAACTTCGGTGGGATACCGTCGACAAAACCGAAATTACCGGCGATGTTCGGTGGGATACCGTCGACAGTCGCCCAATCATCGTATGATCTTGGACCCATGTACTGAAGAGGGCCGCGATCATCCGATGTCAGACCGTCTAGGTCCAGTCAAGATCCGCGATCACCACTTGATGGGCGGCATGAGCCCTGCTTCAATCGGTAGCGCCCCAGGACCGGAATCTCGAGACGATCGGTGTCGTCGACCTCTCAGGTATAGATACCTGGCACAGGTTCAAGCCTACACTGATCTATGCCCGGGGCTCGAGTTGTTTGCGCTGGCGCTCTGTCTCGGGGATCAATGTGCGCAACGCCTCGTTCACCGTTTTCGTGTCAGGAAAGGCTGCGGCAACGTCTGGATCAAGCTGCACCATCACGCAATCAGAGGAGAATCGGTCGGCGTACTTGCCTCGGACCGCGTCACTGAAGTCGTATTCAGGTCTCATCTCTGCAAAGCCCTCGCTTCATAGCTGCGTTACCGACGAACTGGCCGGACAACTTCTCGGCGTCTTCCCATCGAACGCTCAGGGTTCCCATGTTACTCTGCACACTGGCTAGGCCTATAAGAGCTTAACTGCATGGATCATGATCAACCCATCGCTACCATTGTTGCACATCAACAAGATGAGTCCTTCCAAGTGCGCAAACCGGCCCTCGATAAACCCGCACTAAGGGATCTATGCTTGCCGGCACCGCTCAAGCTGGACATCGACCTCGTTGATCTGCTTTTGGAAGAACGCCAGGTCGATCGGTAGCACAGCTTGCGCAGGAACCCCGAAGGTTCGCGCTAAGAAATAAGCTCTGCCTCAATCAGATAGCGACCCAGGACCGGGATCGTGAGTCGGTCGATGTCGTCGATCAGCTCGCGGCGCCGCAGCCAACGGCGAACCGAGCGGCCGATCTCAGTGCGCGTCGAACCACACCTTCAAGTCGCGGGCCTTGAGAGCTTCGACCAACGGCTCAACGAGTGCGGCCTTATCCTCCCTAGGCGTGGCTAATGAACAGATCGTACTTCACCGATGCATTCTCCTGAACGGAAGGATAAAACGGATCAGAGCAGAGGCCGGCAAGCCCTCTCGAGCTCAGCGAGAAGATCTCGGTCGCGATGGTAGCCGCGCTCTGTAATGACTTCGAGGGACCGTTTCGCCACGGCAAGATCCTCATCGGTGGCACCTAGAAGCAGGGCTCGGATATCGATGGCGTCCTGCGGTCGCCGTTCATCGTCCCTCGCGAGAACCTTCAGGGCCAGCAGCTCTCCGACTCTTGCCACGGGTAGCTCGATGTCGGGGAAAACTTCGATTAAGGACGCAGTGCGTACAATCTCTGGCTCAATGCCAGACGACGCGAAGAGCAGATCGAGAATGACCCCATGCTGATCGCCTCCGGGCGGCTGAAATCGGACTGTTGCCAGGCGACCGCTGACCTCCTGCTCGAGCACAACGAGGACCCGGTAACCGGCTTGCTGGAGCTCCCTGATCAGCCTTTCCGCTTCGCGGTCGTCTGCCACTGCAACGGCCAAGTCGACATCACGGGTGAAACGCGGCTCAGAACGAGCCGAGACCGCAAGACCACCAATCATGGCCCACTCGACGCCAAGCTTCTCGAGGACCTCCTTGGCGTCCTCCGCGACTTGCTCTAGCTGGCTTGCACGCCCTTCCGAGGCCATGGAATCGGCACTCCCGCCGAGTCACCGTTCTCGGCGCCCGGTCGTTCGCTCATCCACATGCGGAGCCGGCTTTCGATCTCTTCCATCGTCGCCTCCGGGTAACGGCGCTTCAAGTTCTGCCGCATCATGCGTTCGCCAGCGCGGAACAGATCGAAGGTTGTCCTTAGTCGTGCAGCTACGCTTTCGTCAGAGTTGCTCATTCATAGGCCTCCAAACGATTTGATGTTACTAGAGAACAGGCTCCGGTGCTATTCGCCTGTGAAGCCTCCCCCTGCCTGTGGGGGAACCCGAGGATCAAGCTGCACCATCATGCAATCCGAGGAAAATCGGTCAGCGTTTGTCAGGGTCACCCGATGAGGCTTGGAATGAGGAGAACCACATGACGAATAAAAAGCTGCCATCGGGCCTGGAGCCGAAGGGATCCACACCCACCTTCACTGAGGACACCCTCCCGGCTGCCCTTCTCGCAGAGCATGCTTTAGCTCCTGGTCGATGGGGCGTGCTGCACCTCGTGGAAGGTAGAACATGGTTTGTTGACCTCACGACGGGCAAAGAGCACCACATCAAAGCCCCTGGGACCGTCACCATCGAGCCGGAAGCGCCACACAAGTTACGTCTCGATGGCCCCATACGCTGCCGGATCGACTTCTATCGAGAGCTGCAACCGGCATCCTCTTCAGCTTGAACAAGACGGTCAAACCGGGATCGTGAGTCGACCGGAGCCCATCGAAGCCACCGCGTCGTCAACGCACGACGCGACTCGACCGTGGGCGCCGAGCCGCAAACAACAAAAGTGAACACATTGTGACTTTGTGTCATCCACCACGGCACCTTCCGACGAAGACTACTCCACACGCAGAGATGACTTTCAACAATCTCAGGAGTCAGGTCCTTGTCGATATCACCCCACCCTGAGTCGCCGAAGCTTCGCCCCCACCGACTGTCAGCAGCATTTGCTGTACCGTATCGAGCTCGTCGAAGGGTTGGTCCACAGGTGAAATCTTCGACCCCAACCACTCGCCACCTGAGGAGATCGCCCAGCAGGTGACGAGGCTCCTCACCGGCAGCCATCGTCACCGAGCTCGGGCCCTAGGCGTGGAACTGCGCCGCGATCCCGGACCGCGGCGGGCGGTCCGATTTTGCCGCGAGCTCGTGCCGCTCTAGCAAGAGAGGCAGCGCCCTACATCAGCTCAGGTCCTGCGTAGCAAGTCCAGGAACTCCTCGCGGATCGCACGCTCCTTGAAGATGCCGCGAATCGACGACGTCACTGTCAACGCTCCCGGCTTCTTGACACCGCGCATTTCGACGCAGAGATGACGCGCCTCGATCACCACCATCGCACCTTCGGGGGCAAGCTTGGCGTCGATATAACTCACCACCTGCTCGGTCAAGCGCTCCTGCAACTGGGGCCGTTTGGCGTAGAACTCGAGAATCCGCGGCAGCTTCGACAGTCCAACCAGGTGACGGGTCGGGACATAACCAATGTGAGCGTGGCCGTAGAACGGCACCAGGTGATGCGAGCACATCGAATAAAACGGGATCTTGAACTCGGCCACCATCCCGCTGTAACACTCGTCATTCGGGAAGGTGGTCACCCGCGGCTCGTTGCCCTGCTGTAGGCCGTTGAACATCTCGGCATACATCTTGGCAACCCGGATGTCCGTCTCGCGCAGATTGGGATCATCGGAGTCAAGATCGAGGGCCTCGAGAATACCCCGGACGTGGTAGGCCATCTTGACCAGCTTGGCTTGCTCAGCCGGATCGAAACCAGCAAGGCGCTCAGCGTACATTTCGGCTAACTCTTCTTGCGACGCAACGGGGACCTCAGTGAAGGGAGGCGTCTCCAAGGCCGGCGTATGGATCAAAGCATGAGTGCTCATTTTGGTTCTTCCTCGAAATGACGAGGTGGTTGGACATCCCATCGCCTCGGCCATGGTCCGCACCATCACGTCGTGTTCATTACTTGAATCTACGCTGGGCCGGCGTCTTCGGATTCGATGGCGGCAGCCCGAACCCAAGGAGGATCCGGTTGCTACTCTGGAAGAAGAAACTCACACATCGGTCCCGGAGCCCTGGCCAAGCGGCGATCTAGCGTGGCGAGAGGAAGGCATAAAGACTCGGCGACCGCAACGTACCAGGCGTCGTAGCTCGTGACGTTGCTCCGAAGCTCCCAAACGCGCTCGGCGAATGGCCCAAAAGGAAAACAAACAAGGTCGAGTTGCATCAGGTCACGCCGCGCCAGTGTGGCTTCGCGAGTCTCCACCCCCCCTGCAAGCTCCAGACGCCGCAGGATATTGGTCGCTTCGCAGGTCGCCAGATGAGGTGTTACAAGTTCGCCCGTCTCGATCAGGTCCTCGGCCCACAGTCCGTCGGGTCCTTGGTCAATACTCGCAGCAACCAAAACCGAAGCATCAACAACAACGGCATTCAACGCCGGTCAGCATCCCGATGCCGCAGAATCTCAGCGGCAGAGACACGCGTTTGAGTCAGCTCTTTGCGAGCCCGGACTTGCTGTAACCACCTCGCCGGCGAAGGGCGTTGCGTCAGACGCTCCAACTCGCCCAGAAGATACTCCTGCATCGACTTTCTCTCGCTTGCAGCGCGGTTGACAAGCTCGTCACGAATCGCGTCAGGCACTCCTCTAATTGTGATCTGCACAGGCATGCCATCAAAATACCATCGCTGCCAGCATTTTGCAAGCATGGCCGAGACACAGGCATTGCGTAGGGTCGTGAGGCCGTGCGATTGGATGCCGCGAACTGCCAAGAAGGAGTCTCGGCCCCGTCAAGCAGCCTGCGGCATCGCGCTGGCGTCGAGGGTCTCGCGTAACTGCTTCTGATGTCGCTGTTCGTGAGTGGAGATGAATTTGTACATCCCAGGAACGGACGAGAAACCGATGATCAGGTTGTAGTAGTAGATCCGGTCGAGGTTGAAGCTCGGATGCTCTTCCTGCTGACGGCGGAAGGTCTCGTAGGTCGCCTTCAGCTCGCGGCGTAGATCATCGATATTGCGACCAACTCTCGGACGTAGGAGCCCCGGGGCCTGAACCGGTAGTCGTCGATTGCTGGTGAAGCTGCGACGCACCGCCGGAGGCACCAGAGAGTTGGCGATGCCAAACGGAATTTCGAAAAATGGCAACACCGGCTTGAAGATGAAGGGTACCGAGGTATCGACGTCGGCGACGCTGCGATAAGTGAAGGGCAAACCGCGACGACGCTGATTGAACACCACCTCGAGCTCACGTGCGATCACCGTATCGGTTTTGACGAGGTGGTCGAGCACTTGGCCAGCGGACCATTTGTTGGGATCGGGTTGAAGGTCGGCCTGCTCCTGGCTCAAACCGGCGACCATCTCCAAGGTCACCGCACGCACCGCCTCTGCACTCTTGAAGTCTTTATAGCTACGATTTATCGGTCGTCTGTTACGAATCATGAGGTTCTCCTTGAACAGATGGATCGGCGAGCGATCATTGTTCAGTCTTTCGCTCTGAACGCAGAAATGGATGCTGTCTCTCACTCAACGCCCGCGTCGGTGCCCAAGGCTTCCCGCACTTTGTGCAGCAGGCCCGGAATCGAAAACGGCTTGCGGACAAAATGTATGCCATTGCGCTCCACTCCGTGGTCGGCGATGACGTCATCCGCGTAGCCAGACATGTAAAGCACTTTGAGCTCCGGCATCGTCGGCAGCAGCCGTTGGTAGAGCTCGGGG
>JAJCXQ010000256.1 GCA_029263355.1 Acidobacteriota bacterium
ACAGGAGGGGTGCGTCTTTGAAGACGATCGACGCTCGCTAACTGAAAAGGAAGCCCAAATACGAACGATAATTGACGAAAGATTGTCCGCGATTGAGGAAATCGAGGCGCCTTAGAGCCTGAAAAGCCGCTTCTACCGTCCGACGGAGGTACGGACACTGCGGACGGGACACCAACGCGATGTGCGGACACTGCGGGCGGGACAACCTCTTCAGGAAGACGGACACCTTCTCAATCCTGGTAGGCATCAGAGGTACCCGCGAGGCGGCCAGTACAGTGGAATATCACTCGACGACCTTCGACGGTCGCCGACTCTATCGTGTTGATTACGTATCCTGGGCCTATGCCTGGCTCGCGGTCACCGAACCAATCTTTGAGGAATTCGAAGCCGAGGTAGTCGACGAGTAGAGGGAACGCCTTGTGATCTCTTACGACTTGAAAGCTCTCTGGCCATCCAACCTCTCGCAGCCATTGCTCTAGTTCATCCTCTTGATCCGCATCGACCTCAGCATCTTCTCGGAACTCCCGCAAAAACTCGCGGCTTCGCTCAACCACAAAGCTAAGTGGAAGAATTACAGTCCCTGTAAATGGCCGGACGTCCTCACCGCGCCAATGCTGCCCAAAGTTCATCGTCCTAACTGAAAAACACTCTCTTGGATACCAGCTGCCTCCAACCCATCCTCCTGAGAGTGGGTCGTTGCGCGGAGCGCTCTCGATTCCAGTGTTTGGCAGATTATCTTGCATTAGCTGGGCGGAAGGATAAGCCTAACGGAGCCATCGGGATTTAGGGTGAGAGAGCCCGACGGACCGAACTTCTCACCAGTTCTTCTGCCTTCCGTGCGGGTGCCACTCCTCTTGAAAAAGTCCTCTGGGCTGTCGATTGTATCGATGTTGTCAGTCTTGTTACCTGGAACGATCTTTGTTTCTTCCGGTTTCAGGCCTCCGTTCCGTTTGAAGTCATCTCGGGTCTTTTTCAAGAATCTCGTCGCCTGATTCAATGTAAAATTACCAAAACCTATGTCGAGGTCAGAGTCAGGTGTGAAATCTCCACGGACTCGACTGCCGCCAAAGACCACTGAAGTCTTGTTCTGGCCTCCAAAGGCTCTTTTAAGGACAAACCGAGCCTGACGCTCAGAAAGTCCAGAAACAGTATCGACTGCGATTTGCACCTGTTCTTCTAGAGTCGCGTTCTTAAGTGTAATTTCACAAGCATTGTGGACCCAGACTCCCGACTCACCGACGAAGTATGTATGGTCCTCGGCGACCTCAAAGTTGTAAACTGGCTCACGACGAAGCGAGCCTCGAACCTGCCGTACCTCTAACCAACCATCGGTAGTGGTCGACAACCGGTCTCCAGCCTCCAAGCGGCTGGCTGGCACCCACCCAAGGTCTTCGACCCAAAAAGGATGCTCGGCGGTTGTGCCCAGCCACTCCACTGTACCATCACCTGAGGCTACCTCGACTTCGAGGATGGCACGATCGAGTGTCTCGAACGTCTCTACGACTTCGCGCAAAACCGTTTCGCCGGTCTCCTCGTTCCTGGCCCACACCTGATCACCAACGGCGACCTCTTCGATCGGTACCAACCCAGACTGACCAGCGATCAACGTTCCGGCAACGAAACACTCTTTAGGTTTCACTTTGGGCTTTCTCAGTTTTCCGAGGCCCTTTGTCACGAGACTCCCCGTCACAACACCGGTTATGGTCGCGCTGGCACGGGTGATGGCCGCAGCATCACCTTCGATAACACCCTTCGCCGTATCAAGAGCGCCCGAGATCACAGCACGACCCACTTCTTTCGGATTCTCCAAAACAAAGGTCACGGCGTCGACGGTGGAGTCGATCGCATTGTTGATCTCGTCTCCGGCTTCCTCCGCAAGCTTGGAATCTGGCGCCAAGCCAATGACCGCCAGATTGGCTCCTGTGTTGACAGAATCCACGGCCGTGGCCACGAGTTCAGCGGCGAATCCGAGAACTCCACTCAGGAGTCCAGCGCCGATGCCTGCTAACCTACCGCGATCTTTCTGTACCCGTGCTGCGGCCTGGCCCAGAGACTCGACGCCAGCCTTCTCGCGTATCTTGTCCGCACTCTCCCTCAGAAAAGGTATCCGTCCATCGGGATCCACATAGACCGTCGGATTCTGAAACGCATAGAGATACCGGTGCAGACTCGGCGGGTTACTCGGGTCTCCAAATACCGGATCGTTGCTCAGGAACCGCCCGATCTCGGGATCGTAGAATCGAGCCTTAGCGTAGATCAGCCCGGTCTCGTCGTCATGCTCATGACCGGTGAAGCCAAACGGGTTGGCGCCGTTGGCTAGCTGACCACGACTGTTGCCCCAAGCGTCCCATTGGTACCGACCGAGGACGGCACCGATGGGGGTCGTCAGGTCGCTGACGGAGCCCAGAGCATCGTGTAGGTAATAGGCACGGGCGTCGATCGAGTCGTCAACGGAAAGTAGACGACGGGGACCATAGTCGTACTTGGTGGTGCGACCGGTATCACTGGTCCGGAGCAGGACGCTTTGGTCGTCGTAGACGTATTGTTCTTCACCGTCGGCCGCGGTCTGCTTGCCGACTCGTAGCCCTTGGAAGTCATAGGTGTAGGTGCCGATGGGGCCAGCACCCTGGTCGACGATGGCCAACCGATCGCGGATATCGAACGTGAAGTTCGTCGACTCGGTGGCGGTGCCACGAGTGATTTGGTTGCCGTTGGCGTCGTAGGTGTAGGTGACGCTGGCGGCAGGATCCAAACCGTTGCTGACTTCGGTGAGTTGGTTCCGGCTGTTGTAGACGTAGATCTTGTCGACCAGGGTCGTGGAGCCAGTGAGGTCGGTCTCGACTTCAGATGTGCGGTTGCCTGCGGCATCGTAGGCGGTCGTTGTGATTTTGTCCGGGTAGGTGACCTCGGTCAGACGGTCAGCGCCGTCGTAGAGGTAGGTTGTTGTCTCAGCCGGCAGGCTGCTATGCGCCTCAATCTGCTGGGTCCGATTACCGTTGAGGTCGTAGGTGTATTCGAAGCTCGACACCAACGCGACGCTGTTGTGACGATTGTCGATCTGGGTGACGCGATTCGACTCGTCGTAGGTGTGCTCGGCACTGGTGCCGTTGGGATAGGTAACCTTCTTCGGCAAGCTGTTGCTGAAGTATGTGTATTGCGTGGTACCCGCACCAGCGATGAACACACTGTCGACCCGGTTGAGGGCATCGTAGGTGTAGGTGGTGATCAGACCGTTGGGATCGGTGAGTCGGGTGCGATTGCCGTTGGCATCGTAGACGTAGGCCAGAGTGTTGCCCCACCGGTCCGTTGTCGACTCGAGACGATCGAAGTCGTCGTAGGTGCGTACCGTGGTTTGATCCGCACCACCTCGTGTCGACTCGACTACGCTGACGAGGTTGTTGTTACGGTCCCAGGCCGACGCCACGGCCAGCGCGAAGTCAGGCGTGGCGTCCGTCTCGCGGTATTCGCGCCGGGTCTCACGGTTGAGGGCGTCATAGGTGTAGACCGAAACCTGCGCTTTCGGGTCCTGCATTTGGCTCAGGTTGCCCTCGGGGTCGTAGCCGCGGGTCTCGAAGGCTGTATCGGCGTACGTCATCCGCGTTTGACGGTCCAACTCATCGTACTCGTAACTCGTGACGTTGAGCTCACCGTCGGTCTGCGTGGCCAGGTTGCCGTTTTTGTCGTAGGTGAACTCGCTGCGATCAGACTCCGGGTTGACGACCGCGGTAAGACGATCGGCATCGTCGAACTCGTATGTCCAAAGGCCCCCTTCGGGTCGCGTCATCGAGGTGCGATTGCCATTGCCGTCGTAGACGTAGGTAGTCGTTTCGTCGCCACCTCGCGTTTCGGTCAGCGCCCGCTGGCGCAAGTCGTAGGTCTGCTCGAAGGTGCGACCTTCCGGATCGACGGACCGTACCAAGTCACCCATATCGTCGAATTCGTAGGTGGTGGTGGCCCCTAGAAGCCGACGATCGGCGATACGTAGGTTGCGCTCGTCGTAATCGACGAAGGTCTGATTGCGATTGGCGTCGAAGGTTGAAACGACATTACCTTCTTCGTCGTATTCGACTTGCCCAATCAGCAGGCCAGCACGGGTGGTGTGGGTGCGCCGGTTCTCACGGTCGTATCGATACTCGGTGAGGATGCCGCGACGGTCTGTTTCGCTCAGTTGGTTGTCGGCCGCATCAAAGGTGAAGGTGGTCGTGTATCGCTCACCGTCGACCTCGGGATCGGTCCGCAGGATCAGACGATTGAGGTTGTCGTATTCGAAATCGGTGACATTGCCGCGACGATCGGTCTGGCGCAAGGTGTTGCCAACGGCGTCATACG
>JAJCXQ010000257.1 GCA_029263355.1 Acidobacteriota bacterium
GCCCTGTTGTTGGCGCGGCTCGAACCAGCGACCGGTCGGTCGACCTCCGATCGTCCGGCACTATCGTCGGACACTGTGATCGGGGCGTTGTGGGCGGTCGGCATGTCGATCGGCATCCTGTTGATCAAGCTCACTCCGGGCTACTACACCGAACTGATGAGCTACCTCTTCGGCAACCTGGCTTTCGTCGACTGGGCCGATGTGTATCTGATGCTTGGCCTCAACGGAATCATCCTGGTCACCGTCCTATTGTTCCAAAAGCGTTTCTTCGCCCTCTGCCTGGATCCGGAACAGGCTCGCTTACAAGGTGTGCCGGTTCGCCGCACCCACGCGATCCTGCTGGTGATGGTGGCTTTGACTGTCATCACCCTGACTCAAGTGGTGGGCTTGATCCTGGTGATTGCACTACTCAGCTTGCCGGCCGCTACCGCCGGTCTGTTGGTGCGACGTCTGCCGACGATGATGGTGGTGGCGGTGGCGCTGTCAGCCTTGCTGACCACCCTTCCCAGAATCGCCGTCTACGGCACCCGCATCAGCCCAGAACCCGCGATTGTGCTGACGGCTGGCAGTATCTTCCTTTTGGCCGCGGCCCGTCACCGCTGGCAAGCCCACAAAAACGCGCTAAGCTACGATCATGAGTGACACCAAGCCCGTCACCCGCAAAACACAGCAGCGTGATGCGATCCGCAAGGCCTTTGTCGACGCCTCGCGTCCCCTCGGTCCACAAGAGGTGCTGGATCTTGCTCTCGAGGCCGTTCCAGGCCTTGGCATCGCCACCGTCTATCGCACTCTCAAGAAATTCCTACGCGATGGACTGCTCCAGATCGTCGAGCTGCCGGGAGCCCCCAACCGTTATGAGCTCACCGGACTCGACCATCATCATCACTTCTGCTGCCGCACCTGTGATCGCGTTTTCGACATCGACGGTTGTCCCGACAAGGTCGCGGATCTCGCCCCCGCCGGCTTCGAGCTCGAAGCTCACGAGGTTGTGCTCTACGGCCTCTGCTCGAGTTGCACCGCCAACGCCTGATTCGTACAGCTATGAGCTCAGCATCCCCTGGGAAACAAAACTGGGAGCGCCATTGGCAAGCCCTCGAGGGGGAACGATCAACGTTCGGAAAACTGGCTTCGATCGTCCGTCGGGTCCTACTGAGCCGCGCCGTCCAGCATTACGCCGAGCGTTACTTCCCTGCACGTGGACTCTTCGTCGAAGCCGGTTGCGGGACGTCGGAGTCCTCGGGCCGGATTGATCGCCGCGGACGGCAGTTCATTGGGCTGGATTTCTCTATCGAAGCCCTGCGAGAGGCGCGGCAAAACGGGACCTTTGACGGACTCGTCTGCGCTGACATCCGTCACTTACCGTTTCGCGACGAAGCCGTCTCCGGCATCTGGAATCTCGGCGTGATGGAACACTTCTACCCTGCCGAGGGGCGGCAGATCCTCGATGAGTTCCGCCGGGTCGCACGCTCAGGCGACGGCACCCTCTTGCTGTTTTGGCCTCCGACTTATGGCCTGTCGCGCTGGGTCCTGGCGCCGTTCGAGTGGCTGCGGAGCCGCACTTTAGGGCGGGAGTTCCGTTTTTTCCCGGACGAAGTCAACCGCCTGCCATCAAAGGCCGCCGCCCGTGACACGCTGGCCGAGTCGCAGCTCGAGCCAGTGCGGGTCGATTTCACACCGCGGGACGGGTTCAACCACCTGATCGTGGTCGGTCGAAAGCCAGACTCGTGAAGCTATCGGTGGTCATCGCGGCGTATGACGAAGCGGAGTCCATCGAGCCGCTTTGGGAACGCATCGAATCCGTTCTGACCACCATGCCCAAGGTCACGCCGGAAGCGATCTTCGTCGTTGAGGGAACCGACGAGACCCGCCAAATTCTGAGCGAGCGAACCTCTCACCTGCCCTGGGTGCATGTCCTCTACAACGAGACACCATCGGGACTCGGCGCCGCCTTGCGTCGAGGTTTCAATGCGATCGCCGACGACACCGACTACGTGGTGACCCTCGACGCTGATCTCAATCATCAACCCGAGGAAATCCCGCGGCTGCTCGAGGAGGCCATCGCTCGCGATGTCGATATCCTGGTCGGCTCACGCTTCGTCGCTGGCGGCGAGATCGTGGGAACGCCGCTCTGGAAGCGCGCGCTCAGCGGCAGTGTGAACCGCCTCATGCATTGGTCTTATGGTCTCGGAGTGCGCGACAAAACCTCCGGCTTCCGGATTTACCGCGCCAGCGCTTTACGTCAACTCACCGTCCGCAATGACGCGTTCGCATTTCTTCCCGAACTGCTGATCGAAGCCAACCGCGCAGGCTACCGCATCGGCGAAGCGCCTATCCGTTTCACCTATCGACTAGCGGGGCACTCGAAGATGGCGTTCTGGCCAACCAGCTGGAGCTATCTCCAGATGCTGGCCAGCCGCGCCGGATTTTTGCCTTGGGCTGTCCTGGCGTTATTCATCGTCGGGCTGGCGCTTCGGGTCGGATTGACCTTTCCGATCGGCAAGCTGCCTAGCGAAGCAGATAGTGCGCTCAACGGTCTGTGCTCCCTCCAGGTGCTGCGGGGCGAATTCCCAGTGTTCGCGTCGTACACTCGCCTCGGATCGGTGGGAGGTCATTTGACCGCCCTTGCGAGCCTGTTGGGGGCTGACCCGCGCCTCGCACTGGTGCTCGGGCCACTGATCGAGAGCGTTGTGTTGATGGGCCTGTGGTATCTCTTCATGCGAGAGGTATTGGGTCGCCGGGCCGCTGCCGTCGCACTGCTGTTTATCGCCATCCCTGCGCCGTCCTTCAGCTATTGGACGGCAATGAGTAACGGCTATCCAGAAGTCATGCTGTTCTGCGGCGCGACGTTGTGGCTGGCTGCCAGAGCTGCCCGCTCGCAGGTTGAACGGTGGCCGTTTTTCGCTCTCGGGATGGCGATCGGCTTGGGCCTCTGGAGCTCCCTACAGAGCCTGGGATGCTCAGGGCCGGCAATCGCCTGGCTGGTTTGGAATCAGCCGCGGGCTCGATCCCGCTGGGTGCCTGGGTTGATTCTGGGAGGATTTCTGCTGGGCGCCTTTCCATGGTTGGCGTACAACATATTCAATAGCTTTGCCTCGTTCCGTAGCGGCTACGCCACGGAGGTGACACCGGGGCTCGCGGCGATGGTCGACAACACGGCGGATCTTGTCACCTACAAACTCCCGGAGCTGGTGGGCAGCGTCGACCATAGGTTCTGGCCCCGTCAGACACGGGGCTTTCGCACCTGGCATCCTTTCATTCTCGGTTTACATCTCACAGCTGCGGCTCTCTTCTTCACCCTGGGCTCACGAGTACGGCGCCGCGATCCCGCGATCGCTGGCACAGCGGAGACGGGCAGCGATCCGCGACTACTTTTCGCCTTGGTCCTGTTGACGATGGCGGCGCTCAATGTGGTCTCGGTGGCAGGTATGACCCGCGGCGTCACCGTGCGCTATATCTTGCCGCTGTACCTAATTGTGCCGGGGCTGTTGGCAATCATGCTGCTTTGGATCGGCACACGGTCTCGCTGGCTTGCTGGAGGGGTGGCGGCCTTGCTGCTGGCATTCAACGCGGCGGGTACCTATCTGCCGTGGACCAGCGAACGGAGTCGCAACGTCCGAATGGCAGTCAATGATGACCGCCTGCTCACTTTTCTCGACAAACACGGTATCGACGCTGTCCTCGGCTCGTACTGGCAGGTTTATCCAATCAATTATTTCTCCCAAGAAAGAATCACCGCCCTACCATTTCGGCCCAAAGTCGATCATTACGAACTCGAGAACCGCCTAGGTGACCAGGCGTTGCGTTGGGCAATACTGGGCACCCGTCGGGGTGGTTCAGAGTTCGAGCTCTTGGTCGAGCGTTCGGGCCTGGCGGGAAAAATTCGAGCGAGGCCGGGGTATCGAGTATTCATCGTCCGCGACCGTATTCCTCCCCGCGAATTTCTTGATCATATGCGAGGAGTTTTCAAAGCCAGACAACAAGAAAAAGCCCTTCAGCGGAATTGGTAGGGTCATAGAAACGCAACCTTCCACTGAATACCGTGACGCAGATCGGGTCTGTGATTCAATGGGGCTCTCGACGTAGGTATTGTCTTACGTAAGAAGGCAACATCTTCAAATTTTCTTGAGCTTCTTTGGACCCACTAACCCGCTGCAACCTAGAGATTTCATGCAATACCTTTATCCAAAGCGACCTATGAATCCATGCTACCTCGAGACTCGTGAAGTAGGGCTTGGTCTCGTCCTCAGGACTTTCAACTTGGCAACGACCCATCATTCAGGATCGGCCATGCATCGTAGCGTCCTCATCGACCCCCCGATGCCGACCGGCAGGATCCTCGGGTTCTGAACAACGTTCGAGATGCCCCAAACGTC
Source organism: Acidobacteriota bacterium (assembly GCA_029263355.1). Lineage (GTDB taxonomy): Bacteria > Acidobacteriota > Thermoanaerobaculia > Multivoradales > J023 > JAAELT01. The sequence continues at coordinate 4,374 of JAJCXQ010000257.1, forward strand.
AGCCTCCGAGTCAATCGCGCCCTGCCGGAAGCAGGTGAATCACGACGATCTCTGGCCGACAGAGGAAGCGCAGTCTCGGCGCCGGGCCGCGCTCCATGCCGATGCCACGTGACACCACCAGCGTGCGGCCAGCCCCAAGGGCTGTCACCCCGGCAGCCCAGCTCCGCGGCACACGAGAGAGCGTGATCAAGGGGCCGAAGAACGGCAGGCGAACTTGGCCGCCATGGGTGTGGCCAGCAATCTGAAGGTCAGCGTCGAGGCCTCGCAGAGCAAAGTCTGGAGCATGCCCGAACACGACATGGAAACGCTCACTAGGCGGCAGGATAGCTGTCCCATGCCGCGATTCAATTGCGGGCAAAGCAGACAGCGTCACGTCCTCGAGCTCGAGGGTGGTGCTCGACTCGAAGACCTTGATCGGCAATCCCGTAAAGGGCAGCGCCCAGGTATTACGATCGCAATCTCCGCGGACGGCATAAACGCCCAACGGGGCGGAAAAGCTCTCGGCGCGCAGCAGCCGATGCAATTCCTCAGTCAGCCGCGGGATCTCTACGGCGGGAGCCTGCAAGTAGTCGCCAGTGAGCAAAATGAGATCCGGCTGCTGTGCCATCACCTGACGGACGACTCGCCGTTCATAGTCACCGATGTGGTCGGTCTGCAGGTCCGCAACCACCGCGATGCTCAAGGGTCGGGTAATCTTCGGCGAGCTGAGTGTGACGGTACTGACCTGGAGCCACTTGGGTTCGATCCAGTGGGCCCAAACGCCAACTGCGACGAGGCATGATGGCATCAAGACAGCAAGAGCCAAACGCCACCAGCCAGGCTTCAAACGCCACCCTCCGAAGGTCGCCAACGCCACGGGAACAACCAAGAACGTCAGGTAGTCGAGCAGCCGCAGGGTGGAGAATCCATCCGTACTCAACACGGCGAGCAAGACTCCACAGATACCGATTAGCAGCAGCGACCGCACCACCGGCTTCCACCCCGTCCGGGTGTGGCGAAACAGCCCGCCGAGAAGCATGAACATCGCTAGTAAAAACGCAACGTCAATCATGTCGCGAGATTATCCCGCGAATCTGTCTCTGGTCTGGCCAAATTGTGACGAGTTCGAGACCAAGCTCGAGGTAGGGACCGCCCTCCCGAGCGATCCCTACAATCGTCAGCTTCCGTACACGACCCGCTCGCTGCGCAACAATCGCACCAGGACCCCAAAGATACCCAAAGCGACGATCGTCGTTACACCTGCGGTGGTCAAGAAATCGAGCGTCTGCATGCCCTCCCCGCGCATCACCGAGGTGACTAGCTGCTGTTGCCCCAAAATCGGCACCGAGTACATCCACGGGGCGGTTTTGACGTCTCGAAACATCGTCACCATGATCGGCAACATCGGCAACATCGGCAGGAGTCCCAGGTAGGACTGCGCCTCCTTGAAAGTCTTGGCGAATAGCGAAACCAACATCTGCAACGAGGCCGCGAGCAAGGCCATTGGAATCAACAGGGTGAAAATGGCGACTTGCATGTCGGCAGTCAGCCTCGGGTCGACTCCCAAGGCTTCGAGTGAGAAGACCTTCAGCACCGTTGCAGTGCTGACCACCGCAACCAACGTCGCCAGCAAGCCATACATCACCACGGTCAGCCATTTGCCGCCCATGATTTGAAACGAGGTCAGAGGATGCACCAACAGGGGCTCCAGCGACTTGCGTTCACGCTCACCGGCAGTGGTATCAATCGCTACGCCGGCGCCGCCAAAGAAAGCCGCCATCAACATGATCAGCTGCAAGCCGGCAAGAATTCTGCTGGCTCGGGCTGTGGCGGTAGCGAAGTCTTGGGTTTCGAGACGAATCGGTGAGGCGACAATGGGATTGACGCCCCGCGTCATGAGGCGCATCGTCCCGATGCTTCTGTTGTACCCTTCGATCAGGCGGCGCACTCGCCGCGCTGCGAGCTGCGACTGGTCTAGAGACTCATCCGCCAGCAGCTGGATCGGAACTCTCTCAAAGGCCGCGAAGCGTTCCTGGTAGTCCTCGGGGATCGACAAGATCACCGTGACATTCCGATCCCTGATCTCGGTTCTGGGATCACCCTCGAAGTCCTCGATCAACACGTCGTTGGTCTTCAAGAAGCTGATCAAATCAGGGGCGTGTTGCTGGCCGATGACCGCCACTGCCAAGTCGTCGGCCTCGCTGCGGGTCTTGGCGAGCGAGCTGAATAGAACACCCATTAGCAGAGGGCCGAAGATCGCCGGCAACAATGCGACCATCAGAGCGCGGTAGTCCCGCGTGCTATCTTTGATCTCTTTCTTCAGAACGACTAACAAACTGCTCATAACGAGATGCCCTCTTCGGTACCGATCAGCTTGATGAAGGCCTCTTCGAGACTCGATTCCCCGGCCTGGTCACACAGCTCCTCAGGAGATCCCGCGGCCACCAGCTTACCTTCGGTCATGATGCAGATGTAATCGCACAGTGCTGATACTTCTTGCATCACATGGCTCGAGAACAGGATACATTTACCTTCGTCTCGCAACCGACTCAACAACTCGCGTAACATCCGG
>JAJCXQ010000258.1 GCA_029263355.1 Acidobacteriota bacterium
CATCCGCGGCCGTCTTTTCTCGCACAATCCCGGTTTGCACCACGGTGCTGGCGCCGCACCTCGAGATTGTTCTGTCGGGCTCATGCGCTACGGCAACGAGGCGGTCGGACTGTGGGGATCGGTTCCAGCCGTAGCGGATCCCGAGTGGATCGCTCGTCGGCTTTCGTGGGTCGTGCCTCGCGACCGTCAGCCCAACACCTTCCGCCGCGGCGGGCCGCTTCCGCGCCACGCGTGATCAGGAGACCAGCCATGAACTCTCACGCGTTCCAAAGGAGTGTCACTATGAACGGTTTGAGCCGTTTGACGAGATTTGTTCTATTGGCGGTGGCCTTGGTTCTCGTCGCCCCGCCGATGATCGCCCAGGAGGAGACCCAGCTCACCTGTCCCTTCGAGGGACCCTACGCCGTCACCCCGGCCCCGGGTGCTTGCCATCCCTATCCGCAACCACGTCCGGCCGCGTCGAAGCAGGTGACCGAAGGCTGTCCGGACAACTGCGTCACCACTGTCGACACCGGTGAAGGGATCTATCCGGCCAGTTATCCCTTTCTGTCGCGACAGTTCGAGCAGATCGATCCGGAAACTTACGCTGGCAAGACCTTCCCGGGCACCAATTTCCTGCCGACGATCTACACCAACATGTACGATGGACTCGGCAACGAGATGCTGAACACCTTGCCGTCGACCCCGCAGAATCCCTACAACTTGCATGATGGCAAACCTGAAGTCTCCAGCATCGACCCGACATCACCCACCGATGACCTCGCCACCATTATCCAAACGGTTCTTAGAAAGTATGGGGAGTGGCGCACACTGGTGTCGAGAGCCACCCCGGATACGCTTTATTACCAAGGTGAAGCGGCGGTGCTGTTGAAGACGGTGACTGAAGCTTTGCAACTCGGGATCGATATTTTGGAAGGTAATCCGGTCGAAAACCGTGCCTACAGTGGTTTGGCATTGCTCCACTTCGACGGTCCAACCAAGGTCAAGACCGTCGAGCCGATCACCGATCCGGTGACCGGCAAAGTTGTTTCGGGCAATGTCGACGTGCATCAAGTGTGGTTCGATCAGCACATCGAGTCTGATACCGCCTATCTCGATGTCAGCAAGGTGATGGATGTGCCATGGACGGTGACCTACCACATCGATGTGCTCAATCGCGGCCATGACGACTTCTCTCCTTTTGCCATCTTTTTCGACCGCACTGCAGACGGCAAGCCATTGCCTCATATCGGGATGGATCAAACCTTCTTCGACATGGAGGAGGGCACCCGCACCACGTTCAAAATCAAGAATCCCCAGGGCAAGTACCTGAACTTGATTTACACCTGGGGCTGGCGTTTTCATCCACCGCGGATCCAGGCGATGGAGAATGCGGGCAAGAAGATCGATTACGGTGGCAGCGTACCGCCAACGTGCCCGGCGAGTTACCAGGGGCAATCTTTGCCGGATCTGGAGCGGGACGTCTTCGGTGACGATCCGCGCGGCAGCGAAGAGGCCAAGCAGGCGGCGATCGCCAAGATCGGTGAGCTGTCTCCCGCCAAGCGCATGTGGCGAGCTTTCCATGACACCTTGGCTGCGATCGAAGCCAAGGAGTACACTGAGGTCAAGTCGATTATCGAGGAACGGGCGATTTCCGCCTTCGCCGATTGGCGGGATCGCACCCGCCTGCCGGAAGGGGTGGAGATGGATCCAGACTCGGACATCACGATCCTCTATGTCAACAACACGATTTATGGCGAGCTCACCGATGGCGGCTGGGTCCGTTGGGACGATTGGCAGACCCGCTACGACGAGTGGCGAGAGCAGAATCCGGACTGGGAGAGCCTGCCGCCGTGGCAGCAGGAAAAGAACGCCCCGCCGGTGCTCGATGTCATGATTTACAACGCCGACAACTTCGTTCATGGTTACGTCAACGTGGACTTTGGCGGCAACCGGGGTTGGGAAAACCAGTTCAAATCGTCATTGCGCGTCGGTGGCTCGGGCTGCTGGTTTACCTTTGGGCGGGCCCACTGGTGGATGAACGCCGGTGGCAACAAGAACAACGGTTGGATCTGTGTGCCGGAAGCCAAGAACGACGAGACCCCTGGCAAACACAAGGTTTCGATCACCTACAATTTCGACCCGTCGCGGCGGATCCGTTTTTATCAATTTGATCCGTTTCATCACGATGTGGCGATTTATTCAATCCACTAACGGGATTGCAACGCGTCCAGGGCAATCCCTGGGCGCTAGCAGCTTGCTGCTCTGCGCCCTGCTCATCAGCACTGGACTCATGCCTGGGACGTTACGGGCCGAGGATGCAGATGGGCAGACGTCGGCTGGTGACGAGCACACCGGGCATCACGTCACCCACGATCCGGGGTCGAGCCCTCGATTCAGCCGGGTGGTGCGGTCTTATCGGGCGCCGGATGTGACCTTGGTGGATGCAGCGGGTGATCCCACCTCGTTGAGTGCCGCCTTGCGTCACAACGGGCCGCTGCTGCTTCAGTTCATCTTTACCACCTGTCCGGCGGTGTGTCCGGTGTTGAGTGGGACCTTCGCCGCCGCCCAGCCGGAGCTACCGTCCGATACTCGGATGGTGTCCATCTCGATCGATCCCGAGCACGATACTCCGAGTCGAATGCGGGAGTACGCGGAGCGATTCCGGGCGGGTCCGTCGTGGCTCTTTCTGACCGGTCGCCTGGAGGATGTGGTTACGGTCCAAAAAGCCTTCGACGCTTACCGTGGCAACAAGATGCGTCACGAGCCGCTGACGTTCGTGCGCGCTACCCAGGCCGCGCCATGGGTGCGGCTCGATGGGTTCTTGAGCGCTGAGCAGCTGGTCGCCGAGGTTCGGCGGCTGACTGCCCCATGAGCACGGGTTTCGGGCATTATGGGGTCTCGATCATGATGAAGGGTGGGGCTCTTGCTGCCGTCGGTCTTGCCTGCCTTCTGTGCCTCGGAGTCTTGCCTCGAGTGGCCCTTGGTCAAGGAACCACGACGGACTCTGAGCAGGCTCAGAGCACCCTGCAGCCCGGAGCCTCGAAGGCAGATATTGCTGCGGGTCGTCGGATCTACGAGCGAGGACTGTTAGCGACGGGCGAGCCGCTACGTGGCACGGTGGTCGGTGATGTGATGCTGGAGGGGGCCCAGGTCCAGTGTGCTTCATGTCACCGCCGCAGCGGCTTCGGCACCAGTGAAGGGGGTGCCTATGTTGCGCCGATCGTCGCTCCTTGGTTGTTTGGGGCCAAGACTCCCGACCGGGCAGATCTGTTTCGCAAGCTATACCAAGAGGTCCAGCCGAACCGGATGAAGTCGAAGGTAAGGTCGTTGCAGGTACGAACGGCTTACACCGACGCAACCTTGGCCACAGCTCTGCGCACCGGGCGAGACAACACCGGTCGTGTGCTCGATCCGCTCATGCCGCGCTATCGCCTGGACGACACGTCCATGGCGCAGCTGATCGCCTACCTCCACACCTTGGGGCAAGGATCTGATCCCGGGGTTGATGATGAGGCGATCCACTTCGCCACCGTGATTGCCGGTGATGTCGATCCGGCGGACCGTCAGGCGATGATGGAGGTAATGGAGGCTTTCTTTCGACGCAAGAATGCCGAAATTGAAGCCGAACTGCAGCGTCCGGGGCATTCTCCCTACCATCGCGACGACTTCTACCGTGCGCTGCGCCGTTGGGTGCTCCATGTATGGGAGCTCGACGGCCTGCCGTCGGGTTGGTCTGACCAACTCGAAGCCAGCTATCGACAACAGCCCGTTTTTGCGCTGATCAGCGGCCTCGGCGAGGGTACGTGGAAGCCGGTTCACGAGCTTTGTGAGCGCCGCAGGGTGCCGTGCCTTTTTCCCAACACCGAACAACCCGTGACGGAGGTCGGCGACTACTCGCTCTATTTGTCGCCGGGCTGGCGCGTCGAGGGAGCAGCGCTGGCGCGTCACCTGAGCTCGGCGCCACCATCGCAGATCGTTGAGGTCTACCGCGATCAAGACAGCGCGCGACTGTTGTCCCAGGCTCTTCACGACGAGCTGGCGCCCGCGCAACAAGCGCGTATCGAATCGCGAGTCGTAGGCGTCGACCCGTCGCTCACCGAGAGTTTCTGGGCGGACTTATTACGTCGCGGAGTTTCCACAACCCTGGTGCTGTGGCTCCCCGAAGTTGATCTCGAGCCTTTGTCGAGGGTGAAGGGGGTCGAGTCGATCTCTGAGATCTATCTGTCCTATCGGCTCCTCGGCAACACCGTGCCGAACGTACCGTCACAGCTGGCCGAAAAGGTCTACTTGACCTACCCGTACGCCTTGCCGGGGCAGGAAGTTCCTCGTATCCACCGGGTTCGCGCCTGGCTGCGCTCGCGTCGCCTCCCTGCAAACCACGAGCGGCTGCGGCTCAATACCTACTTTGCTTTGTCGATCGCCGACCACGCCCTGGTCCATCTGGTGGAGAGCTTCTCCCGCGACTACTTCATCGAAGGTGTCGAGCACGAAGCGGAGAACTCCCTCAACCCCGGAGTCTTCCCGCACTTGAGCCTCGGTCCCGGCCAACGTTTCGCATCCAAAGGCAGCTGGGTCGTCCGGGTGTCGAACGACGGAATCGAACCGCTGAGCGAGTGGATCGTGCCTTAGTCGAGCCAGATGGGTCTCAGTGTGGTCTCAATGCGACGCCGAGGTAATAAGGCCAGGCGATCAGCGCCGCCGCCGCGTTCCAGAAGGTCAGCTCGGCGTAGGCGATGGTGAACAGCCAGCCGGTGTACCACATGCCGCCCCAGAAGCTCGTGGTACGGGCAGCGTTGCCGCGATTCGAGGCGGGACTGCCGTCATTGGTTGGGGGGTCGGGGATTTTGGTGTCCGTATCCGTGTCTGTGTCCATGGCGACCTCCTCTTAGAAGTTGCTGGAATCGTCGACTGAAAAGCACCGTCAAGACGCCGACTGGGCTCGCTTCTCACGATCCAGCAAAACGAGATTGCGGGTATAGATCAGGAATCCCAGACTCTGGCCTAGGATAAAAACCGGATCTTGGCGAGGGATGGAGTAGGCCAGGAGAATCGCGGCGCCTCCAATGCTGAAATACCAGAACGCTTTGGGGATGACGCTGCGCTTCTGCCGCTCGCTGGTGATCCACTGCACGAAAAAACGCATGAAAAAGAAGGCTTGGCCGACGAGGCCGATACCGAGCCAGATCGTTTCATTGTCCATTTGAGTCTCCCGCGACGGCTCGAGTCTCCCACGATGGGCCTGGTTTGGTGAGCCCGTCGAACGATCACGATTCTAGAAATGACGGTTGAGTGGTGTCTGTTGGGCAGGGACGATCAGGCGCCCATGATGATTCCGACCCTATCAGCGGTTGGACACGCCCTCAATCGGGAATCCCAGGGTAAGATCACCCGCCACGGAGGATTCATGAGCTTTCAACAATTCATTGGCACCGAGACCTATCTTGCGTCGCCCGAGCTGCGGGACGCGGTCAACGTCGCGATTGCGCTCGAGCGACCGCTATTGATCAAAGGCGAGCCTGGCACTGGTAAGACAGTGCTCGCCGAAGCAGTGGCCGAGGGACTGGGCCTCGAGCTGCTGACTTGGAACGTCAAATCGACCAGCAAGGGGCGTGACGGCCTCTATGTTTACGATACCGTTGAGCGGTTGAACGACGCCCGCTTCGGGGACCGCGACATTCGCGATATCCAACGCTACATCAAGCTCGGCCCCCTCGGCAGTTCGTTTCGCACGTCGCAACGGGTTGTCCTGCTGATCGATGAGATCGACAAGGCCGATATGGAGTTTCCCAACGATCTGCTGCACGAGCTCGATCGGATGAGCTTCACCATCGACGAAACCAGCGAGACCGTCACCGCTGAGCATCGACCGATTGTGATCGTGACGTCGAACAACGAGAAAGAGTTACCCGACGCGTTCCTGCGCCGCTGCGTCTTCCACTACATCTCGTTTCCAGATCGTGAGCTGATGACCGACATCGTTCGAGTGCACCACCCCAAGCTCGAGGACGAGCTTTTGCGGCAAGTACTGATCGCCTTCTATTGGCTCCGCGAGCAGACCGAAGTCCGCAAGCGCCCGTCAACCAGCGAGCTGATCGATTGGATCGCGGCGTTACGCCGGGCAGGGATCGACAAAGAGGCGATGGAGGAGAACCTGCCCTTTCTTGGAGTGCTGCTCAAACACGAGCAGGATCACGAGTGGATCTCCGGAGCCCAAAGTCGGCGTACGGTCTTCCACTGATGCTTTGGTGATGGGTTAAGGCGCTGATGTTTACCGAGTTCCTGTTTTATCTGCGCGAGCGCGGGCTCAAGCGCATTGACCGCACGTGGTCGGTTGTCTTCGCCGGCGACGCTTGGATGAGCCCTTTTGAGTTGACCCATGCCGGCGGCGCGATCGACCTCTATCACGACAACCGTGAGTGTGGTCTCAGTTGGCTGCGTCGTTTTCGCGAGCGGTGTCCCAATTCTGTGTGGCTCAATCCCGAGCCGCGACGGATCTGGAACGCGCCCAGCGCCCGCCTGATCCGTGAAGTTTTCCCGATGTTCGAGCTCACTCTCGATGGGTTGTCGGAGGCGGTAGACGTGATCGCCGGGCGCCGTTCCAATCAGTCGCTCGATCCGTCGGTGAATCCGTGGACTCACTGAGCGAGGTGAGTCACCGTCTCATCCGAGCCGGGCGCGCGATGTTGGTGGCGGCCCGCGACACTCTTTCACCTGCGATGGCTTGCGAACGTGCCGCGCGACTGGCGATCTACGTCCAGTCTGAACCCTTGGCCCGAAATCGCCGTGTGCTCGATGTGTGCTGCGGCAGGGGGTGGGGAGCTGCGCACTTATTGGCCGCCGGCGCCACGCAGGTGGTCGGGCTGGAGCGGTCTGCTTTGGCGAGTCGGGCGACGCGTCGATTTGGTCAACCCGGCCTCGATTTTTGTCCCCTCGACACTCTCCAACGTAACACTCTCCAACGTAACACCGTCCATCGCGACGCTGTGCACCGCGACCCCCCGACATTGCCGGATCTCGGTCCCTTCGATTTGGTGACGTGTACCCGGAGTCCGGAGCAGCTGGAGCCAATGCTGGACGCGATCATTGAGCGTTTGGCCCCGGGTTCCCAACTGGTGTTGGCCGTTCGTGAGGGGGCCTCATCCAGGTGGCGTGATCGTCTCCGAGAATTTTTCCTGAGTGTCGAGATCGCCCGGTTGCACGGAACCTCAAGCGACAATCTGCATTTCGAGTTCTTGTCGCCGAGAGAAGAGCCGTCGAGTTCTCACACACAGACGTTGGCCCCAACCGATACCGTCTTCGAGGTGCTGACCGCCTCTGCTCCCCGCCGTCTTTTGCCGGCCGGTCCCTTGCGTCTCCACATCGGTTCGGGCAGCCAGCGGATCGAAGACTGGGTCAACGTCGACATCCGCCCTTTCCCCGGAGTTGATCTCGTCGCTGACGTCAACCGTGGTCTCGATTTTGCGTCGGTGGATGCCGTTTACGCCGAGCATTTCCTCGAGCATCTGGCGGCGGACGACGCGCTCGTCTTCCTCGCCGCCATCCACCGTATGTTGACGCCCGAGGGCCGAATTCGGCTGTCGACTCCAAACCTCGATTGGGTGTGGCGAACCCACTATCGTCTCGAAGGGTCGCCTGAGCGCAAGATCGGCAACGCCCTCGAGATCAACCGGGCCTTCCACGGTTGGGAGCATAAATTCCTGTGGAATCGGGAAGCCCTCACCGCGGCTCTCACCGCGATCGGCTTCACCGACCTGCGCTGGTACCGTCATGGCGAGAGTGACGACGCCACCTTTCGTGGTCTCGAACGTCACGAGACTTACCTCGACACCAACGACCTTCCCCACGTGCTGATCGTCGAAGCCCGTCGTGGCCAGGTGCAGCCGGCTGCCCTCGCCTCGCTGCGCCAGCAACTGCAGCGCGATTTTTTGGATCACGTCGCGGGGTACTAGCGCCTCTTGGGGCTCGGACTCGCCTGATCCGGTGTCGAACTCTCAGTAGCGCGTCGCCGCGAGCCCTTTGGCAAATTTGGAATTGCGGGTTAGGCGCAAGCCTAAGTTTTGCGCTAGACGGTGGGCTTCCGGCTCATGCTCGACATCGTATTTGAGCTCGATGACGCAGTCTCGGTCGCGGTGCCAGACGGACGTGAAGCCGCGGGGGCCCGGTGGACGCAGGTAACTGACTTTGTCATCGACGGTGAGGCGTAAGTGCTGGTTGCGGGTCGTATAGTAGCGACGACGATAGCGGGTGGCGAGCACGACGTCGAGTTGCCGCAACTCGTCGGTGCCAGCATCAGCTGCAGACGGTAGGGCGCTCAAGGTTCGACGCGGGGTCGAGGTGGTGAGATCGAAGGCTGGTATGGGCCAACGTCGTTTGCTGCCAGCGTGGCCAGCCTTGAGTTTGACTTCTAAGATGGGTTCGTCAATCCGTCCCCAAAAGTCCTTGTACCAGCGGATCCGGATTTTGTTGCGCCAGCCGAGCCCTTCGACGTTCTCGAGATAGCGTGGTCGAGTTAGACCGTCGAAGTAGAGGCTGTTGACGTGCCGTGAGGGATGAGCCTGTCGCCAGCCCGCCGGTCGGAGACCCGCGGCGAAGTCCCCTGCCAGGTGGTTCGGCAACGTGTATTTGCGTTCGTGGCGAGACATCGGCGGCTGTGGCAGAGCTCCTGCCTCATCAAGCGAGCTGACGATGATCTACGAAGGTGGAAGTGATCCTGTCGTCGAGGGCACGGAGTCGAGTGCGTACTTTGGTCAGGGCTTCGACGCTATCCAGTTCGACCACGAACACCGCCTCGACGGTATCGTCCACGTCTTCGAGGCGCTTGAGGTCAACGAGGGTGCAGCTGTCTTTCAAGACCTCTAGAATCTGCTCGACTTCCAGCCGTTGGGGACCGGTGACGGTCAGCATCAGGTTTTTGCCGTCGTCTTTGCGCTGAAACAAACCGCGGCCGCAGAGAATGCCGGTGACCGTTACAAAGCCGAGGAGGGTGAGTCCACGTTGCCCGGCACCGGCGCCGAGCCCGATGGCGATGCAGAAAAAGATGTAGGAGAGCTCTTCGGGCTCCTTGATGGCCGTGCGGAACCGTATGATCGAGAGTGCGCCGACCAAGCCAAGCGAGAGCACGATGTTGGTCTGCAAGATGGCGATGATCATCGCCGTGGTCAAGGTGATCGGCAGAAAAGTCGCGGCGAAAGTACGTTTGTTGGACAGCGATTGGGCGAAGCGCTGATAAACCAGAGACAGGACATGGCTCAGCAGAGCTGCCAGCAAGAGATTAGGCAAGAACTCCAGAACCGTGACATCTCGGCTCCCGAGACTCGAAAGACTGTCCATGCTCAGCGATCTCCTCTAAACGGGGGCCACTCGAAGACGAATGGATGGATAGTAGCAGCTCGTGGGATATGACAACGTTGGCGCACCGATGCCGAGACTACGATGGCTCAAGCGAATCATACAGAGTGCTTTTGCGGCTCTCTGGGCGGTCGGCTTCAGGATCCGGGGCCATTTGACCCACCAGCGACCCACAGTTTGGAGCTCTCCTGGCGGCGAGCGCATCCTGGTTGTCGCTCCCCACCCCGACGACGAGGTGATCGGTTGTGCAGGGACACTGCTCGAACACCACCGCCGTGGCGATCGGGTGAGAGTCTGCTGCGTCACCGACGGTGGACAATCGCGAGCCCTGGGCCTGGCGCCCAGCGAAATGGCGGTGGCGCGACGAGGGGAGATCGACGCAGCGACCCGCGAGTTGGGAGCCGAGCTCGAGTGGCTGGGGTTGCCCGAAGGTGAGTGGTGTCTCGACGTAGCCGTGGGTCGGCTAACGGACAGCTTGGAGCGTTTCAATCCGCACATCGTGTATGCGCCTTCGCGAGTCGACTTCCATCCCGAACATCAACGGGTGGCCCATGCTCTCGCGGAGGCGCTGAGGACAGTCCGAGAGGCGACGAAGCTAACGGCTGAGTTTCGGATCTACCCGTCCCAAGTTCCTTTGACGTCGGTGTTGACCAATCTCATCGTCCCAGTGTCTCTTGACGATCCGCGCTTGTTAGCCTCGTTGCATGCCTACCGGTCTCAGCTTGGCTCGATCGAGCGCGGCTGGCGTCATCGTCGTTATCTGGGAGCGCGTTACGGCTTTAGCGGTGCGGAGGAATTCTGGTGCATGGCGGCTAAACACTACGAGCGACTACATCGTCGGTCGCCAAACCAGCGAGCCAGCCAGATATTTCGGGGGGTGCGCTACTACGCCTGGAGTGACCCGTTGGCGTATCTACGCGGGCGCAGCGAACGTCGACGCCTGAAAGCCGTGTTGGAGGAGGGATGACGACTCGTCACGTCCAGTCCACACCGCCGAGTGACCAGGCATGGCGGTTGCGGGGCTACCAACCTGGAGATGAGCGGGCGATCCTCGCGGGCTTCGAGCGTGTCTACGGTTGGCAGATGACCGAGGCGACTTGGCGTTGGAAACTGAAGACTCGTGAGTCTCTGACCGAGAATGTCTGGGTGGCGGTCGATCGCCGGGAGCAGCCGATTTTTCACTACGCAGGAATCCCGTGTCGCCTACAGCTGCCCGATGGCACATTCGACGCGCTGGTGGCGGTGGACCTCTGGACCCTGCCGGAATATCGACGCCAGGGCATGTTCACTCGCTGTGCTGGTTGGATCCATGAACATTGGCGCGAAGCGGGTTATGTTGGCCTGATTGGAGCTCCCAACGAGCAATTCGGATCACGAGATCGTTATCTTGGCTGGCGTCCTCTCTTTCCCCTCCGGTGGCAGATTCGGCCGATACGTCCGCAGGCGATTGCCGCCCGCCGACTTGGATTTGCGGGCTCGAGTCGAGCTCATGGCATCGACAGGCTGTGGAATAGATGGTGGGATCGCGGCGCGAAAATCCCGACAGGATGGGTCGTCCACGCCGCAGAGAATCGCAGTCCGAACGCCGGGGCCCTTACAGCTGGTTGCGATGTGATGCCGCAAACGTCAGCGTCTTGGGGATTGGAGCGGGGCACGGAGTGGGTGCGATGGCGGTACCAAGCCTGCCCACGGTTTGATTATTCGGTGTTGATCGCTCGTCATCACAAACGAGACGGTAACGGTCTAGACGGTGGCTACTTGGTCTACCGCATTGAAGAGCTGGCGGGTCGGCGCTTTGGCTTCATCGCCGAAGTGGTGGCGGAAGGTAATGATCCCGTCGTGATCGAAGCACTGATGACGGCTGGTATTGCGCGTCTTGTGTCTGCGGGGGTAGACGCGATCGCCTCCCTGGCCGTACCGTCGACGGACCTCTACCGTCGGTGGCGTCGCCGCGGTTTCCTCTTCAGCTGGGGAAGCTTCGGTGTGCAATGTTTACCGTTCAGCGCACAGATGGATCCTCAGGTGTTGAGAGATCCCCAACGTTGGAGCCTGACGGGCGGCGATTTCGACGTAATCTGATGACTCTGATCTGATGACTCTGATCTGATGACGATACTGAGTAGATCCGACCGTTGGCTTGGGTTCGCCGTCTGCTTGTGGGCAGTGATCGTAATTGTCCCGTTGCTCGTCGGCGAGCAAGCAGCGTCGGCGAATGACGCCATTGCGTCTAGGCTCGGTGAAGACAGTAACTCCAGCCTAAAGTCGAGATTGGTGCGCAACGTCGCTGGGCTGTATTACGACGACGGGTTCTACTATCTGCAGATCGCCCGCAACGTTGCCAACGGTGCTGGCTCGACCTTCGACGGCCTGCATCCCACCAACGGTTATCATCCCCTCTGGCTCCTGTGCCTAATTGTGCTGGCGAGGCCATTTCCCGCCCCAGAGGATTTGCTGCTGGCCAGCTTCGGGCTGCAGATGCTGTTGGCGGCGGGGACAACCCTGCTGGTTTGGCGATTGGCAAGCCGCCTGGTAGGAAGCGCGGCCGCAGTGGTGGCGGCGGCGGTGTGGATCCGAATCCAGTGCACCTATTGGATGTCCTGGGCGGGAATGGAGTTCGGCCTTCAGGCCTTGTTGGTCGTCGGCTTGCTCGATCTCTACCTGCGTGGCTCGAGCCGGCGGACCGGGCGAACCTCGTCGTCGTGGCCACTTCAACTCGGCTTGGTATCGAGTCTGGCGTTCCTCGCCCGGCTCGACAACGTGTTGCTTGCCGGTCTTCTGGGTTTGACTCTGGCGTGGCGTGATCGTTTGGCCCGGCGTTCCCTGGCGCTGTTCGCTGTACCAGTGGTGTTCACGGTGACCGCCTACGTTGCCTTCAACGATGGGCACTTCGGTGTTCCTTGGCCGGTCAGTGGAGCCATGAAACGAGCCTGGTCTTTTGATGCCCTGGGACAAGATCCGCTCTATCAGGCTCACGGATGGTGGATCGCCAAAGCGTGGACCTTGTGGACGCCCCTCGCAAGCCTCAACCGATCGCATGCAATCAGCCTTTTGCTGGGAGCGCTTGGCGGCATCACCTGGATCGCCGTGGTGGGCCGACGCTCCCCCATGATCCGCACGCTTTGGCCGATGGCGTTTTTTGCGTTGATGCAATACTTTGCTTATGCTGCCGTTTTCCATGGTGGCTTCAGCTTCCAACCTTGGTATTTTGTTGCGCAGCCGTTGATCACGACGCTGTTTGCGGCGTGGCTCGTCGACCAAACCTGTGTGACGACGTTGATTCGTCACCCGACCGGGCGGCGAGCAGCCATCGCCGGAGTTGTGGCCGTCGTCATGGTTTCGACGGCGATCAACACCGCACGTTTTCACAACCAGCAGGGCCGTTTCAGTCACGAGCCACTTTATGTCGCGGCAGGTTGGAGTCGTACTCACCTGCCTGCGGATGCCAGGATCGGTGCCTGGAACGCCGGTATCCTGGCCTTCTTTTCGGATCGTCAGGTGGTCAATCTGGACGGATTGGTCAACTCATGGCCCTTCTTCCTCTCGCACCGGCACGAGCTCTGTGCTTACTTGGAGCGAGAGCACATCGACACCCTTGTTGATGTGTTTGACGCCGACCAGCCTTTCGCTCAATATCAAGATCAGGTCAGCGAGTGCGCCGCGCAATTCGAACCGATCTGGACCGGACCGGCCTACCCCGGTAGCTCACCGCTGCGGCGCGCGATTGCGTTTCGTCGACTACCCTCATCAACTGGCTCGGTGACGCCTTGATCGCTACTGCCAGGCGTTGGTGGTGCCGTTTTCAAAACCGTCGTCGAAGATTTTCGAGGTGTCGACCGTCGCGGTGTCCATGGCCTGCGCAAAAAACGGATCTCTCGCGGTCCAAGTTGCGGAATTGACGGTGGTGGTGAGGATGTTGGCGGTGGTGGTCACTTGCAAGGTTTGTCCCGGCGCGAGCTCCTGAAGCAGATCATCCTGCAACAACCCGAGTTGGTCGTCGAACAGATCGTGCAGGCTGAAGGTTGTATTGCCAGTGTTGCGGACCTCGTAACAATAGGTGACGTCGGTGCCAGGGGGCACCGAGATGAAATCTTCTGTGGCGCAGGCTGGCTCGGGCTCCGTACCGACGGTTTTGGTGAGCTCGATCGAGGGTTCGGCGATGGTGACTGTCGCGGTGTCGGAATCGACAGCGGTCTGGAGCCCGTTAGTCGCGGTCCAGGTTGCGGTGTTGACCGTCGTCTCAGCGATCTGAGCCGTTTCAGTGACGAAGAATGAGCTGCCTGGGGTCAGCGTTCGAAAGAAATCGGCGAGGAGTGTGCCCAGCTGGTCGTCCTCCAGGGTATGGAGACTGAGGTTCATATCTCCCGTGTTCTCGACGTTGTAACAGTAGACCACCGTTCTGTTCGCCGTGACCATGATGTTGTCGGTTGGAGCGCAGACCGCGGGATCGGTCCCAACGGTCTTGGTGAGCTCGATACTGACCGCGCCGCCTTTCTCCAAGTCGGTTTCTTCAGGTCGCGATCCGGCAGCGCTGAACGTCAGAACCGTGAGACCGAGAGCAATCACAAGTGAAGAGATCGGAGCCACCGCTCGATGTCCAATAAATCCCATTCATGGCCTCCTGCTGTTCAGTGTGCGCATCTGTGCGCAAATCTACGCACAGATGTTTCAAAGACGAAGCATAGCATTAATATGCTTCAGTGTCATTTTTGAACGGGGCGGCAATGTCAGGGTAGCGTGAGGTCTCTTGCAAGTTGCGCACGCCGAAACGCATGGAGCGCCTCGGGATCCAGCTCGAGAGCCTGTTGAAGAAGCTCACGTGCTTGTTGCGAATCGCCGCGGTGTTGGGCGAGAGCGGCACGTTCACCGAGCAGGACCACCGATCGCGGGCGAAGAAGGAGCGCTTCGCGATAGGCGTCGGAGGCGCGTCGATAGGCAGCGTCTCGTTGAGAGGTGTCAGCAGCCATTTGACCCTTGGCGATAAGGAAGCGAGCCAGATTGGCCGAGTTCCCGGGATCGAGAGGAGTCAGCTCGTGGGCGCGCTCGAGGTCCGTTTCAGCCCGGGCGAGCAGTGACTCTCGTGTCATTGTGGGCGCGGTGAATCGGGTGGTGGACCGGGCGCGGTCCAGCGCCGCTGCGGCACGGGCCTGCAATATCCGAGGCTCGTTTGGAGCGATCGAGATTGCTTCGTCGAAGAGCTCGAGTGCGAGGTCGGGTCGGCCGCCAGCGCGGAAGGCCTCGCCGTGTTTCAATAACGTGTCGGCGTGAATCGGCCTTAGTAACATCGGCTGCAGCATAATTGACCGCGGTGGCATCAAGATCTGCCACGCCATCGCCGCGGCGGTCGCACAGATCACGAGGGTTGCGAGGATCGGTTGGCGTGCCCAGAGCTTCGGTTGTCTTGATGGAGTTGGCGAATGCCATCTGAACCCCAGAGCAACACCCACGGACAGCACCAATCCGAGCAACCACACGGCGAAAGCCGGAAACGTGCCTGCAACATCGCGGGAAATGCCAAGGAGCTCATCTCCTGCGCCAAGCGCCAGGGAAACATGGTGTAAGCGGACGCCGTGAGCCGTGGCATAGACCGTGAGGGGGCCGAGGTAAGCGAGGGTGAAGCCAGTCCACAGGGCACGACGTCGAGTTGACGCCGTCGCGGTGCTCGTGATGGGGACGAGAGCGACCGCCACGAGGGTGATGAGGACCAGCCCCAGCACTTGCAGCCCATCACCAGCCGCGGCTTTCTCGGACAGTGCCTGCGCGAAATCGACATGGGATCGACTGGCGAGCGCAAGGTAGATCCAGGGGCCCGCCACCGCGGCAGTGAGCAGACCCGCGACACTGCCCTCTCGCAGGCCGAGAAACGGGTTCGGTTTAAACGACGGGCGGTCCTCGGCAGAGGATTTCCAACCCAGCCAGCCCTGGGAGTTGGCGACGAGCAGTGCGGCAAAGGCCCAGAAGTAGAGCGCCGAGGTCGCCACCAAGAAACTGAATTGCAGCTCGACGATGTGAGCGACGAGAGCGGCGACGAGCGCCAGGGTGAGGTGGTTTTGTTGTCGACATTGTGATGTTTCGTCACCCCCGGGCGACCGGCGAAACGACCTCAGGGCAAGGAAAAAAAGGCCACCGATCAACCACAGCCAGGCGATGAGTCCGACAGCACCGACCGTCACCAACAGATCCAGCACGATGTTGTGGGCGCGATCCGGGGTCGAATCGGGGCGCTCGAGCCGGGCGAGCTCGGGGGAGTGGAAACGATGGAACATCAGCGCGAAGGTCTCGGGACCAAAACCGATCCAGGGTCGCCAGCGGTGCCAACGGTCGGCCTCACCGTCGCTCGAAATTAGTGGCTGGTCGGCGGTGACGATGTCCGCGGCGCCAAGCCAGATCAAGAGACGGACTCGAGCGGAGGGTGAGGTCGGATCGAGTAGGTCGGCCAGTCGACTGGACGAAGAGCCTGCGATGCTCAGCACCAACAGCACCAGCCCAACAACCACGAGTGCTGCCTGGTATTGTTTCGATCGCCGTCTATGGCGGCCAGCTCGTTGACGCAGCGACGGGATCAGAACAACAACCGTGATGAAACCCGCGAGCAAGCCGAGGGTCGGACCCCGGCTTTGGGCGACTCCGAGCGCCGCAACCTGCATCACCGTGACGTAGAGGAGAGCGCCAGCGCGGATTGCCGTCGAGCGGTGACGCCAAAGTGCCTCGAGGGTGATGAAGAGCGCCATCACCAGATAAGCAGCAAAGAACACCGGGTTGCCAAGGGTTGATCCGACGCGATCGTAAGGCAGTTGCCACTGGACGGGATCCTGACCCAGGTGCTGAAAGATGCCATAAAGGGCGGCCGGTAGACTGGTCAGCACCACAACGAAGACCAGTCGGCGAGTTTGTTCCGCTCGACGCAGATGAGCGAGCATGGCGATGAAGATCGTCAG
>JAJCXQ010000259.1 GCA_029263355.1 Acidobacteriota bacterium
GCCGCCGCCAACCCCGGCTGGCCTTGTTCAACCAGCTGTTTGCCTTCGTTCATCTCGCGGAAGACAGCAATCGCGGCATGGGGATCGGGCAGCCCGGACGAGATCTCGAGGTCCTCGAGGTCGACCTGGACGCCGCCCAAATAACCGAGAGCGGCGAGTCGGGCCTGCTTCTCGGGCGAAATCGAATGCTCCTTCGCGGCGACGCCGTCAGCTGCCAACTGGCCTTTGCGCTCGACCAAAAGTCGACGCATGGCGGCGAGCCGTTCGGGTTGTTCGGCGGCGAGATCGTACAACTCGCCCGGGTCCTCAGCCAAATGGTAGAGCTTGGGATGAGGGCCGTCGATCAGCATCCAGTCCTCGAACGTCAAGCGCTCTAGGGGGCTCCAACCTTGCAGCAGGGCGCCGTAGAGGGTTTCGGTGAAGATCTTGCGCCGCGGCGTGGCATCGGCGGGAGAGCGTGGCAAGGGATCACCCTGAACCGCCGCCGGCACCTCGAGACCGAGCCGGCCGAGAATCGTCGGCAGAATGTCGACGGTCGTGACCGGCCGGCTGACTCGTTGGCCAACCGGCCCGCGAGGATCGCGCACGATCAGAGGCACTCTCACAGTCGACGAGAAAAGCAGTAACGCGTGAGTCAGTTCGCCATGGTCGCCCAAACCCTCACCGTGATCGGCGGTCACCACCACCAGCGTGCGATCTGCGAAGCCGCGTTCCTCGAGCCGTGCGAGCAGCCGACCGATCGCCTCGTCAACCGAGGCGATCTCGCCGTCGTAAAGGGCGCCGGCGTATCTCTCGCGGTAGGGCGCTGGCGGAATGTGGGGCTGATGGGCATCGAAGAAATGGGCCCAGAGGAAGAACGGCTCCCCGCCACGCTGGTCGAGCCAGGCCATCGCCGGCTGCACCACCTCAGCCGCCGGTCGCTCATCAAACGAGCTGCGCAAAGACGGGTGTTTGCCCTCTTCCAGGCTCGACGGATAGTAGTCGTCGTAGAGGTCGAAACCCTGGTCAAGTCCGGTCTGGGAGTCGAGGGGGAAGGCGCCGACGAAGGCGGCAGAGGCATAACCTTCGCGACTCAGTATCTCAGCCAGGGTATCGAGCTCCGCTGCGACGTAGAAGCCGGCGTTCTCGCGCACACCGTGGAATACCGGGTAGGTGCCGGTGAGGATCGACAGGTGGGACGGTAGGGTGATCGGCACCGGCGTGTAGCAACGCTCATAGAGGGTACCTTCTGCGGCCAGGCCGTCGATGTTTGGGGTGTCGATGCCGTCATGGCCGTAGCAGCCTAGGTGGTCGGCGCGAGTGGTGTCGAGAGTGATGAGGAGAACGTTGAGGGGCGGCTCACCAGCACACGATGTAGTCACCGCCGCGGCCATTAGTGCCAACAGGACGAAGCCTTCGTTCCTCACTGAAGAAACTCGTCGATGTCCGGCAACCGAACGATCTCGAAATCCGCATCCGCCAGGATCCGCGCTTTCACCTCGCGATCCAGCTCGGCTGCGTTCTGCCGCGCCCACGCAGTGCGCAGACCTTCAGTCGCCTCCTCAAAGGTGCGCTCGCGAGGTGGGTTTTTGACCCGCACCCGCACCATCGCGAAGCCGCCGCGCAGAGTGCGCGGATCGGAGGTCAGGAGACGGTCCGTCTGGTACACCGGGCCTGCGATGGTCCCAGCTTCCGTCGCCGCCACGGTCTTGTAGATCTCAGGGCCGAGGCGCGCCCACTCGCTGGGCGGTAGCAGACCGAGGTCACCTCCCTGCGCGGCGCCCGGGCCTGTCGAGATCCGCCGCGCAAGCTCGCCAAAAGATGCACCGGCCCGGAGCTCGGCAAGGTGCTGCTCGACGCGGCGTTGGGTAGCGAAGACATCGCGCCCCTGGGGCACGAAGATCAGGTCGAGATGAGCCATCTGTGGCTGCGCAAAGGCCGCCGGCCGAGCGTCGTAGATGGGGATCAGGCGCTCACGAGGTAGCGTGGTGAGATAGGCCGCGCGACGCTCTTGGTAGACCTCTCGGGTCGCCTCGTCGCGCAACTGCCGGTCGACTCGGGCCTCGAGCTCGGCGGTGCGCAGTCCGCGCCGCTGCCCTTCCTCAGCCAGCAGCAGCTGATCGACGACGAGCTTTTGCTGGCTCTCAGCGGTGCTCCCGGCAGCGCCCAGCCAACCGAGATCCGCCTGCGCGATCTCGAAGCTGCCGACGCGCCAGGGAAAATCGTTGGTCGCGACCTCGAACCGCTGACGCAGCTCAGTGAGGAGGGTGGCGCGGGCCGCGACCATCGCTTCATGGGCCAGGATCCCCAGCATCTGCTGCTGACGTTGTTCAGGCCCCGGCGGTTGCGGAGTCAGCTTGCGCTCGAGCCGGAAAATATGCAAACCAGTCCGACTCTTGACGACCTCGCTCACTTCGCCCTCCGCCAGCCTCTCGATTGCCTGCCGAACGGTTGATTCCAACCGGGCCAGCCGCTGGTTCTCCAGCAGGCCGCCGACCGCAGCGGTGGTCGACTGCGAGTGCTCCCGGGCGAGCCCGGCGAAGTCTTCCCCTTGCCGTGCCCGGTGCTCGATCGACGCCGCCAGCTGGCGCACCGCCAGCTGTCCTGCGAGGTCGGGCATGCCGTCGAGACGCAGGAAAACGTGACGGAACGTATAAAGCGGCTGGGGGATGCTCTGCGCGGTCTTGTGCATCCTTTCCTGCACCGCATCGTCGGCGGACACCGCGCCCCCGACGACCTCCTGCATCACCGCCGTGGCGAGCCAGCCGGTGATCGCCCAGCGCCGTCGCACCATCGACTCGGTGCTCGTCAGCTGTTCCCGGACCGCGTCGCTCTCTGCCAGAACGCGCTGGAGGGCAAGGTCGCGTACCAACTCCTCGAACCAAGTCACAAAGCTGGCGCCCGGCGGTGCGATGCGCTGTGCTTCCGGCAACGTCCGAACATAGGCGTCGAGATCGGAGACCGTGAGCGCGCCGCCACGGTAGGTCGCGAGCACCTCGAATGCCAGGCCTCCACAGGCAAGGACCAAGCACAGAGTGAGGACAAGGAGAGCTGAGGTGACTCTTTGAGTCGTCATATGGCACG
>JAJCXQ010000260.1 GCA_029263355.1 Acidobacteriota bacterium
CTGGACGAGGTTGCGTCCCTCAGAAGTTCGGGCAGGAGCTTTTGAGGACTCGTTCGACGACACGTGGACCGGCGTCAGGGCTGTCTTGGATTGGCTCATATCGATATCATATCAGTACGTGATAATCCAGTTTATCACGTAGAACAGGATCTCGCGGCTGCTGGGCTCGAGGAGCCACTCCCAAGTGCCCGGCCTCGGCCTTACTCGCGGCACAATTTCTAGCTTGAGCGCAGCGGACGCCCGAGCAGCAAATAAACCCCCATCTTGGCTAACACAGCTATCAGTCAGATATATCGCCTGGCCCCAGAGCGGTACCGTCTGGCCTCACAAGCACAGGCATACCGTGTGAGGAGGCTGCGTGGGAGTTCGTCACGCGCCAGCCTTTCCACAGCCCTGTTCCGACCCAGAGATCACCTGTCAAACGACTGCGATGCAGTCTGTCAACCGCGGTCTCGACAACCGTCGAGATAGGTTCGTCTAGCTCCTCTATCTGGTTCCGCGTTCGATCGCTAAGCCTGATTGATGTCGGCTGTCTTGGCACCCAGAGCTATCCTTTCCTGTCAGATTGCCAAGTTGCACCGTCAAAGGCATCGACTACGGCAACTTCTGCATTGGTTTTTTCGATCCGAGAGTATTCGAGGTTGTGGTCATCGAGATCTATCGTGTGTTGATATCCATCTGTCTTGGGTTGTAGACCTCGCACGCCGGTTGCATCCGAGCAGGAACACTCAGCCATGCCGCAGAGCCGACGCTCGAGGTTCTCCAACTGTCGGCGTGTGATCTTCGAACCCCAGCTACGGACCCGGACACTTGCTGCTGTGTTGTGAAAGTCGTTCTCAAATCGAATTAGCATTTTTGGCTCCCCTGGGCGGGTTAGAACTCTCAACCACTGTGTGTAGTGTACTACACACTACACAAGAATACAAATCTCTTTTACTCACATGTGACCCCAAATCAAGAGAAAAGTGGGAGACTTTGGCTCGAATCTCACCCCTCGTCCACGCTCACATCATTTCCCAGCGGCCGCTTTCAGGACACGCGCTTAGAGTAAATTTTCGCACCGCTGCCGCTCGAACCCCATATTGACATCTCATCCCCACAGCCCAAGTGATCTCCAGAGGCCAACTCTGGCCAACATCTGACAGCTTCTTTGTGTCCACCCCAAGATCGCTGAATTGATCGACCTCGACAATGGTCCGCTAAGGTGTAGCGGTCAGCATCCCCCGAATTGCATTGAGACGATCGGCGGCGATCGCTTCATCAATACAGACCACGTCATCAAATCGCACGGTCTGAGCCAAAGTTACCGGTCCGTTGCTACCGTGGCCCCGTGACCCGCTCTTTGGCAGCAGCACCACGCCGCGCTCCCAACTCATTCACTGCACTGTCGAGATCCGGCCCAACGATGGCAAGGTACCCAAGCTAGCCCTTCCAGACGGGTCCGGATGAATATACGAACCATAGGAACCACGAAGCCACCGAAAGAGCGATTAAGAGCCACACACAGCAGCCGCGATTCCGCGTGTCTCTTTGGTCGTGTTCTGCTACATCGCCGTACATCTATGCACCTGGACGTTCGAGCGCTACCACACGCTGCTCTAGTGCTTTCATAGCCTGTAGGAAGCGGTCTTCGAGCACTTCGATCGGATCCGTTCCGGATTGGCCGGAACCCGCAGCAATGGCGTCGAGGGCAACCTGAAAGTCGCGGAAGTCTAGGCCCATCGAATCCAAATAGCGTCCGAGCAGGAGCAAGCTTGGGTTCTTGCGCTTCGTCTCCCAGTGAGAAAGGGTCCGGAAGTCAGGAGCCCCGTCACGTTTGCTTGCTGCTGTCTGAGTCAGGCCGGCCTGCGTGCGGATTAACCGTAACGCATGGCTTACATGTTCCCCAACGTTTCTCGCTGTGCCCATTGGTCTTCGCCTCCAAAAAATATATTCAAACAATGAGCCCGCTCGGCACGCATCTGGGAGGGACGAGATGACGGACACGTGCCGAGCGGACTCCGACAAGCCTCGAACGAAAGTAGGCTACTGCCCTTCGAAATCCACTGTGAGCAGAGACTTCCACAACAAGAACCGCGAGCACAAATAACCTGGTGATCCTCAGGGAACGTATTAGTACCAATGGGACGCTCAGGACTCGAAGAACTACCCCTCCACCTTCCAACCCTTGTTCATCTTTACGACTAAGACGGAACCGCTTCGCGGCCCTTCCTGTGATTCTTGCAACGTCCGCGCAACGTCTGGTAACGCCTCCGCAGCGTCGGGCTTCATGGCCCACTCAGAGAACGAGGTGATGTCGTAGGTGAAACTCACCGACGTACGGCCGTCGACTGGCTCCCTGTACTCAGAGACAGCGATAAATCGATATTTCGCGTAGCAAAACCTCACGAACGAGCCAGCATTTTCAAGACTCTCAGTCCCCGTCTCGCTCAGCGAGTACTGAAGCATGTGACCGCCTTCTTCCGCAGCGATCAGAAGCCCTGCCTTGACAAAGGGACCCAGCCTTGAGTGCGGCATCGAGAACTCTCGCTGACCGTAGCTCACTGGGAAGCTTGTCTCCGCAGAGGTAACGCAAATCGGCTGACCGTCCACATGCTGTCGGACGGCCGATTCGATCTCTCGATCCCTAGATCCGCATCCCGTCGTGATGGCTCCGAGCGCCAAGCACGCCAAAATCATCTTCATCTCTCGCATCTCATCCTCCTAGTCGGAACCGTCGAGGCGATCGGATCGGTAAGCCCAGCATTCTCAGGGCGTCCGGCTCCAACCCGACCAACCTGTTTCAAAGGAATGACTGAAGATGCCTGAGCATCCTCCGTTGTCACCACCACACACACCGCAAGCATCGACAACCGCCACACCCGGATCCCCATCGTTGCAGTCTAGGTTGCTACAGACTTCGTCGCCATCGACATCTCCAGACCCGTTATCTCCCCGGCAAGCATCACACCCGTCAGGAATCCCGTCACCGTCTGTGTCCAGCCCGTCATCGGAGCCTGGACACAGGTCACAGTAATCTGGAACCAGATCACCGTCTTGATCGAGACTATCGTCTCCGCCAGCACAGAGATCCTGAGTGATCTGCAAGCTCAGCAGCATTCCATCACCATCTGGCGCATGGATCGTTAGCCGTATCCGGTGCTGATCTCGCCCGTCTTCTGACGTCTCGAACACCTCCCCAGGACGCCACATCACGCCTTCGGTGCCTGAGTAGGTAGCAGGAGGCGTGTCCCCATCGATGACCCACGCGGGTTGAACACGGCTTGCATCGACCTGGTGGAGGATGACTACAGGTGAGACGCCTGGTAGCTCACTCTCGAACAGCGAAGCGTTACCGCCGCGTACTTCGGCTGTGAGGTAGCGTCCCCCGTGATCGAGGGGCACCTTGAGAACGAGGGGATCATCTGAACCGTCACCCGCGACATGTTCCAGTCGGACCTCGCCGCTTTCGTCCATCTCTATCTGTCGAGCCATCCAACCTAAGCGCCCCTTCTGATCCCCGCTCAGGTGAACGGGAAGCCGACCATACGGAGGCTCGAAGTGCCCACCACCGGTTGCTGAGGACATCACGTCCCATGGAGAGTCGTAAGTTGTCCCGTCACCATCGGAGTTGTTGGAGTGACCCAATCCCATAGCGTGTCCCATTTCGTGAGCCACCATGCCTTGGACGAAGTGTTGAGGCCCCATCCAAGTTACCGGCCAGTTCTTGGTCGTTGCATCGAGGGTCGCATAACGATGCCCACCCCAAGCACAGCCATCGAGGGGTTGGCTGAGGAATATTTGAATGCCGGCGACCGTCGAAAAATCCACCAATCCGTCAGCCGCTGCGGTGCAGTCATCGAACAAACTACCAAGGTCGACGGTCGCCCCCCCTGCTGAGCAGGTATTGCCCGGAACGGGTACATAGTCCTCGTACTGTCCAGGCAGTGGCAGCCAATCGACGACAAAGGACTCAGACAGTGAGACTCTGCCGCCTGAGACCTCGCTCCAATAGGAGGCGAGCCCGGTTGCAGGTCGGTGATACATCGACTCGAAGTAGCTCGCGTCCTGTGGAATCTCCGACCCGAAGCTGCAGAGCAACCCCACCCAGACCTGTTCCCCCTCGAGGTAGGACTCCGAGCCCCTATCACCGGATCGGACCGTTGATTCCACGATACCGCCAGGGACTAGCTCGACCACCCGCACCGTATCTTGAGACCCATCACCCCAAACGGACCCATGAGCGAGTACAGGGGCCACCGCAACCGCTATCGACAGCACCAAAAACTTGATCTTCATCTATTCATCCTCCCCTTTCTAAGGACTCGGCGAACCGGATCAAATGCTTGCACGGACGTCGCTGCGCAAGCGGCGACCTTTGATAGATCCAACTCGGGCAAGAGCAGCCTTGTACCCCATCGATAGAGCGTCCTAGGGTGTAAAACTGATCCGGAGCCGTTTCGCTAGAGACCTGGATCTTTTGGATCCACACGCCGGTTTTAAAAAGCGATAGCTGCTGCATCACTCCCTCCTCGAGCAAGCCCTCATCGCCTGGTGTTCTACTGGCCACACGGCCCAGTTGTAGATTCCACCGAAGGCGGCGAGCTCAGCGAGCGCTGCCCCAGACACTCGACAACCGTCGAAGAGATGTCGACGAGCGTCGTAGGCACCGAGCACAACGCCAAGACTCTTCAAATGAGGCGCATCGAGTTGGTATGCACCGATCCACCCTTCGTGTGCGACATCACGAGAGATTTTTTGGAACATCGGTCCGGCCTCCGTATCGGGTTCTTCAGTCGCCGTCTTTTGTTATTGTATAGTTAACGTCATACAATAACAAGCGGATCAGTTGCTCTTTGTCCGTTGGCTGCCGTACAGTTACCGGCATGGTGAGACCTACCCTTGATCCGGAGATGCGAAGGATCGTGAAGCATTTCCGGATTCGCGCTGATTTTGCGGCCCGCGGCAAAGCGGTGGCTGAGGACCAGGGCTTGACGTTCTCAAGCTGGGTGGCGAAAGTGTGCATTGAGTCCATCCGCGCCCACGAGATGAAACAAGCGCGACGTCAGCGAGAACTCGAGGAGCTCGAGGACCCTCTGAAGAGGCTGAATGCAGGTGTGAAGCAGACCGCTGACGACTAAAGGTTGGGCCAACCACGTCGGGGGCGATTCAGATGTTGAGCGCTCCGCGTTCATGCTGCCGTTGGAAGTTGGCTATCTTTCCAACTCTCCGGGCGACCGCCGCTGCTATTGCAGAGGCTGCGATGAACGCCTGCATCTGGGGCGGCGCCAGGCGGAAGAGGAGAGTCTTGAGGAGGGATTTGGGAGTCGCTTTGCGAAGCGCGGCGATCCGGCGCGCAGTTTTGTAGAGCTTTCGTACGTCCTGCAGCCGACTAGGCGTCTGCCGTAGGCGATTGAACTGGTCGAGCGCTTCAAGCAGTGGCCGCACATGGATGCGATCGGCCGTCCTTAGATCTGTCAGCGTTTGGCGTTGGTGCTGCGGTAGCGCATTGTGGAGCTGGTTGGGCTCGATGGAACGCACATGGTCTCGGAGGCTCTCTAGGAGAGTCTCTCGATCTGGCGCTATCTGGTGGAGCGTGGTCATGGCCAGGGCCTCGGATTGGTGGTGTCGTTGCGCGGTCGCGAGGGCCTGCTGCAACTGTCCTCGTTCCGAGTCCGGCTGAGTCCGGAGCGCCTCGCTGATGTCTGCCACGCTTCCCCGGTAGGGCAAGTCTTTGCGCTGGTCGACCAGTCTTTGGACGTCTTGGTGGACCCGGTCCCAGCGTTGAAGCGCCTCAATTCGATGAGTAACCTGGGCCAGGCGCTCGGGCGTTAGCGCTTCGAGTTTGCAGTCTCTGGGCGGTAGCCAAGTGTCGCCCGCGACCGGGGTTGTAGAGATCGCGACCGAAGGTGGATCGAGGTCGGCTGCAAGAGCTTTTCGAGGTTCACGCGTGAGTGTGTCAGCGAATCGTTGTCCGGTCTCAAAGCTGTTCTGATCGGCAAAGAGTGTCAAGGACACTCGGTGCCGAGTCATGGCGACGGTTGTCGAGGTGCGATCGAAGCCAGTATCGGCCAGGACGTAAGCGCGGTCGACTTCAAGAGAACGCGCTTTGTGAAGCGTGCCGGCGTAGCCGTAGCTCAGACTGTCGTACTGGGTCGGATCAAATTCGACGGTGCGACCGGTGTCGAGTCGGACGCGGAAGCGTTCGGCGGAGGCTGTGAGCACTGTACCGAGTGCACCGTTGCTCACTCCCCTGCCCTCCCCTTCGATGGTCTTGACGACGCGGCCGCGGGTGTCGTTGCGGAGAAAGAAGAGACGATCACCTTCGGCGTAGTCTTTGCCGCGAACAGAGACAGCCTGGCCGAGCTCGCCCGCACGCAGGCGGCGTATGCGGTCATTGAGCTGCAGCGCATCGGCGTTACGACGCGTGATGACGAAGGCTGTTTGGTCCGGAAACTCATGGTGGTCTTCGATATACCGAGTCAACAAGGCGTCGTGCGTCTGCTCGGTGTCCGCTGCCCACTGAACGGATCCGTGTTCGGAGTACTGCTTGAGTGCTGCCTCGATCTTGCCGTCTGCGAGTTGAGCAGCAGCCTCTCGCTGCCAGGCCTGGGTTTGTCTGGGCTCGGGATGGAGGTGCGCTGCACCATGTCGCTCGGTGAGACCCCTTAGAGGGTCGCCCGCGCCGATCGGCGTCAGGTGGGTGTCGGTGTCAAGGAGGAGCACCTTGGCGCCGCGGTCTGCGGCGTGCTCGAGGACCCGCCGCATTTGGTGAGTGTCGACCATACCAGCGTGTTCTATGAGGAGCACTTGTTTCGACGTCAAGTTGTCTCGACCCTGCTGCCACGCGATCTCATGGGCGGCGAGAGTTTTCGACTCGATACCTGCGGTGCGCGTCAGCGACTCCGCACCTTGGCCAGCGAGCGCGGCACCCCGAACCTCGTAGCCTGCTTCACGGTGGGCTCCGACGATCGCTTGTAAGAGGTCAGCTTTCTCGTTGCTATCGGCGGCGAGGACGATGGCAAGATCTTGACCAGCCGTTGCATCTAGGTACGCTGCTCGGGAATCCGTTGGGAGAGTGTCCATCCTTCCCGAGTCGGAAACTTGCAGTTCGGATCGCTCCTTGAGGTTCTGAGCCGCGGACCAGAGACGGGATTCGGACTGTAAGTAGCCATGAGTCGAATAGTGCGCGCGCTGTTGGACGTCCTCTCCGACGCTGACAACGCTGGGGTGCGCAAGCAGGCTGGCGGTTAACTCTTGAGGTGTGGAGTCCGTTTTGGCAAGGCGCTCGACATCTTGACGCGTCCAAGTCGCGTGGTGGTCCTCAAGATGAGCCAACATGTTGTCGACTCTGGTTGGAAGAGGCAGGGCGGGTGTGACATTGGGGCGGTCGAAGTGCAGTTTCAATGGTGGAGGTTCGGGATTCAAGCGCCGATGCTGGCGGAAGGACTCACCATACTGGTGAGCCAAGCGGGGACCACTGAACCTTCGATCGACGCTAGAGATCGCTAGCGAACGCTCAGTATCGGTGACGTTGATTCCGTTGGCGCACAGATTGAGCTGCAAACCCTTGGCCGCGAGTCGGTCCTCGAGGTCGGTCCATGTCGCAGCCTGAGTGAAGTCTTCGGATGCGGTTTCGGCAACACGTTTGCCAAACGTCGGATCTTCTGGGGCCGGCGCCGGCGTCGGACTCTGCTGCAACGTGTGAGGCCTACCAAAAGACTCCTCGGGCGAAGGGTGAATCCGCTCAGCGGTGCGCAGATCCGCTAGCGTCTGGCGTTGGTGGGGCTCCAAGGCGTTGTGGAGCTGGCTCGGCTCGAGCGCGTTGACGGACTCGCGAAGATCTTCAAGGAGCGGTCCGCGCTCGGGCGAAAGCTCTCGGAGTGCAGACTTCGCGAGCGCCTCGGTATGGGCGTGTTGCTGGGCGGTCGCGAGGGCTTGTTGCAGTTCAGCGGAGGCGGGGCGTTGGTGTGCCGCATCCGTCGCGATAGCGTCTTCAATGGCAAGCACGCTCGCGCCATAGGGCAGAGTCTGCCGATGCTTCTCGAGGCGTTGCACTTCCTCTCGGGCACGGTCCCAACGTTGAAGGGCATCGATTCCGGTCGCGACTTGGGACAGACGCTCAGGCGTGAGCTCGTCCACGTGCTGGTGCTTGAGCGGTGGATGGGCAGCGGTTTGGGGGGTGGCCGAAGAGTCGAGTGTTGGAGGAGCGTAGTCGGAGGCAAGGGTTTTACGAGACTCACGCGTCAGGGTGTCCGCCAGGCGCTGGCCGGTCTCGAAGGCGCCTTCATCGGCATAGAGTTTCAAGGACTCTCGGTGACGACTCATCGCCACGACCGTCGAGGTGCGGTCGAAACCGGCATCGGCAAGGACGTAGGTACGGTCGGCGGTGATGGCTCGCGCCTTATGGATCGTCGCAGCGTAACCGTAGCTCAAGCTGGTGTACTCGGTCGGATCGAACTCGACCGTGCGACCGGTGTCGAGCCGGACGCGAAAGCAGTCTTCGGAGACTTCGAGCACCGTTGCGAGAGATCCGTTGCTCACTCCCCTACCCTCCCCTTCGAGGGTTTTCACGAGCCTGCCGGTCGCGTCGTTTCGTGTAAAGAACATGCGATCGCCAGCGGCGTACTCGTAACCACGGACCGAAACGCCTGGCTCGAGCTGGCGAAGGCTTCGGATCCGCTCGTTGAGGCGGAGCACGTCGACGTTGCGACGGGCGATGACCAAAGCTGTCTGATCCGGACTCCGGCGATCGTCTTCGAAATAGCGTGCCACCAACGCCTCCTGCGCCTGCTCGCTATCTCTGGACCAGTGGACAGATCCGTGCTCGGAATACTGCCGCAACGCTGCTTCGATCCGGCCCTCCGTCAAGGCTGCTGCTGCCTCCATCTGCCAGTCATGAGCATGATGGGATGACGGGCTGAGGCGAGCCGCTCCATGCCGCTGGGTGAGACCCCTCAGAGGGTCGCCGGCACCGATGGGTTTCAGGTGGTCATGGGTATCGAGCAGAATGACCTTGGCGCCGCTGTGGGCAGCGTGATCGAGTACACGCTGCATTTGGTGAGCGTCGACCATTCCGGCGTCGTCGATGATCAACGCCTGCAGGGACGTCAGCTCATTCTTGCCGCGTTGCCAAGCGAGCTCATGAGCAGCAAGGGTTCTCGACTCGATCCCAGCATGGCGAGCTAGCGAGTCGGCGGCTTGGCCTCCCAGCGCGGCGCCGCGAACCGTGTAGCCTGCCTCGCGGTGAGCTCTGACGACGGCCTGCAGGAGACGGGCTTTGTCGTCACCCGCGCCGCCGAGGACGATGGCAAGGTCTTGCCCAGCCGTTGCATGCTGGTAAGCCGCATGACTGTTCGGTGCGAGACCGTCTATGACGGTTGAGGGCGAGAGTTGGAAATTTGATCGTTCAGTAAGGTCCCGCGCTGCTGCCCAGAGACGGGTTTCGGTCTGTAAGTAGCCATGAGTCGAATAGTGCTCTTGTTGGTGGATGTCTTTTCCGACGCTGACAACATTGGGGTGCAAAAAAAGATGACCCACGAGCTCTTCAGGTGTGGAGTCCGTTTTGGCAAGGCGCACGACATCTTGACGCGTCCAGGTCGCATGGTGCTGCTCGAGATGATCGATCAGGTTCTGGGCTCGGACCTCCAGCGGCAGATTCGGCGTCACGGTGGGTCGGTCAAATCGAATTCTTAAGGCCGGCGGCTCAGGATTCGATCGGCGATATTTACGGAACGGTTCGTTGCCGAATCGACGAGCGAGTTTTGGGCCGCTGAGGTTCCGATCGAGGCGAGATATGGCTACCGTTTGCTCAGTGTCGGTAACGTTGATTCCGCCGCCGCGCTGCGCAAGATTGAGCCGTAATCCCTTGGCGGCCAAACGGTCCTCGAGCTCGCCCCAGTTCGTGGCGTCACGAAAGTCGACGAGTGCCGCATCGGCGACGCGCTGGGCGAATGATTCCCCGGATTCCTGGACTTCGGGTTGAGCCGTGCCCGCTCCGGCCTTGAAGTCTGCCAACGCCTCGGACGCCGATGGGTTCGAGGAGATGGCCTTCAGCCTCAGGGGATCCAGGTGAATTCTTTTGGCACGCTGAAGGTCGGCGAGCGTTGGGTGAAGGTCGCTGGGTAGGCTGAGCTCGAGATCCGCTGGGTCAAGCCCGCGGGTTGCCGACACTGCGCGTTCGACCAAATCCTCGCGGTTAGTGCTGAGGAGACTGCGGTCATGGAGAGTCGACGCGTAGAGAACCTCGTAGTGTCGAGCGGTCGCGAGCGCATCCCTCGCGCACTTGAGTTTGACCGAGCCGGGTTCGGCCAGGCCGAGCTCGTTGATGTCGCGCTCGAGGAGGGCTGTGGTGCCGGCGTGGGGTAGGCGTTCTCGAGCGATGTATAGACGCTGAAGCTCCGCCGAATGACGGTCCCAGCGGTGCAGGTTCTGCAGGGCTGCCTGTGACTGCGCGAGACTCTCTGGGCTGAGCGGTAGTGTCGGCTTCTGGACAAAGGACAAAGTGTCGTTGGCCGGTTGCGCGACGGTCGCTGGAGGATTGTAGTCGGCTGCCAGGGTCTTCTGAGGTTGACGACTCAGAGTAGCGAGCAGATCCTTGCCGGTCCTGAAGGACTGTTCGTCGGCATAGATGTGAAGGGATTCGCGATGCCGGGTAGTGGCGACGTACGTTGAGGCGCTGTCGAAGCCTGGGTCGGTGAGCACATAGGCTTGGTCGACGGCGGTGTGCCTCGACTTGTACAAGTTGCCGGCGTAACCGTGCGCTAGGCTGGAGTAAAGGGTTGGATCGAACTCAACGATCCTCGCGGTATCTAACCGTACGCGGATGTTTGTCTCTGAGGTCTCAAGAATGGTGCCCAGAGCTCCGTTCTTGACCCCTCGCCCCTCCCCTTCAACAGTTCGAACGGTGCGTCCTGAGTTGTCGTTGCGCAAAAACATGAGGCGATCACCTGGCGCATATTCGCGGCCGCGAACGACAACACCGTCTCGAAGCTCTCCGCCGACGACTCGAAGCTCACGGATTCGGTCGTTGATAGCCAGCACATCCGCGTTGCGCCTGGCGAAGACTAAGCTCGTAAGTGCAGGTCGGTTGTTGCGGTCTTCAAAATACTGCATCACCAACGCTTCTCGGGCTTGAGCTCTGTCGACGGTCCATTCTACGCAGCCGTGGTCTGCATAAGATTGCAGCGCGCCTTCGATCCGGCCAGCGGCCAGATCGGCCGAAGCTTGGCGTTGCCAAGCGGTACTTTGCTGGTGGATGGGTTGAACGTGCGCGGCGCCCTGGCGCTGAATCAAGCCTCTGAGGGCATCACCGGCTCCGAGCGGCTTGAGCTGTGCGTGCTGATCAAGGAGCACCACTTTAGCTCCGCGAGATGTAGCGTGTTCGACAAGCCGTCGCATCTGGTGAGTGTCGACCATCGCCGCTTCGTCGACAATCATCACATCGCGGGGAGTGAGCTCTCCCCTACCCTGCTGCCAGGACAGCTCATAGGCTGTCAGGGACCGTGCGTCGGCTCCGATGTTTTGGGCAAGAGCGTCGGCTGCCTGGCCGCCTACGGCCGCTCCACGGACTGTGTATCCTGATTCAACGTGAGCCTGGGCGATCGCTCGGATTAACGCATCTTTCTCCTCTCCCTCAGCACCAACCACAACGGCCAGATCGGAGCCGGTCGTTGCATGAAGGAACGCTGCTCTGTGATCGTCGGGAAGTGTCTTGTGGGCCTCGAGAGTGCTTTCGATCTCGTGTGCTGTGAGGCGGAGCTCAGATCGCTCGCCCAACTCATGCGCTACGTGCCAAAGTCGTTGCTCCGATTCAAGGTAGCTTTGGCTCGAGTAGTGTTCTTGCCCAGTGGGGTCGAGTCCGACACTGTGGACGTCGGGATGCATCAGAACGGTGTCAAGCAGTGCTTCGGGTTCGGGATCTATCTGGCACAAGTACTCCAGATTGCGCTGGGTCCAGGTTGCGTGGTGATCCTCCAAGTGGGCGATGACATGTTTAGCTCGTAGTGCTAGGGGCAATTCGGGAGTAACTGCCGGTCTGTCGGCTGGGCCAGCGTGGCCTCGGGGAGTGAAGGGTAGGGCCTTTGGCAGGGGCAGGCTGGTGGCTCGGTGACGCTTGAGTGAATCCGTTCCGGAAGGTTGGACGGAAATGCTCCGCTCAGCGAGCGGATTGAGGTGGGTCGTTTCGGCACGCTTCAGGGTTGAGATCATCGGCCGAAGATGCTCGGGAACCTGAAGTTCGAGGGCGTGCTGATCTAACGTTTCGACCTGGCTCCGCAATCGGTCGAGCACAGCGAGACGGTTCTCGCCAAGTGCTTTTTGGGCTGAGGACAGGTCTTCGAGCTCCTTCGCGATGTCTCGGGCAGCTTCTAGATTCTCGGTGTGTTGTTGGATATCAAGCAACCGAGTGTGGCCCAATTGGGCCGTCTGAAGCGCACGGGAATTGGCCGTCTTTCGAGTTTGACCTATGGGTTGCCCCTTGAGCTTTCCGAAGCGATCGGGCTGATCATGGAGCTGCTGGTAAGCGCCTCGCGGATCGCTCGTGCGCTCCTGAGTGAAGCGTGCGAGCGCTGCTTCCGGATCGCGATAGATCGCTTCGAAGGCTTGCTCATCGGCGAGTCGGTTCCTGGCGGCGCCGAACTGTTGTACCGAGAGGTCCCTCTCGAGGTCGGGAAGACTGCCTTCGTGCGGTAGGCGCGAGCGTTGTGCCACAGCGGCAGCGATGTCGGCCGACAGGTGATCCCATTGTTGTAACTCTTCGATGGTCGTTACGACTTCCTCGAGCCGCGCGTCGGTGAGCTCGAGATATCGCTTCTGTAGCCCAGGAAGACTTCTGGGTGGCCCGCCGCGCTGTTGGGGTAAGTTGCTGACGCTCGGCGGTTGGTAGTCCATTGCCAAGTCAACTGCGGGTTTCCGCTCGAGGGTCGCGTGGAGTTCGCCCCTCGTTGAAAAGGTCTCTTGGTCGGCATAGAGGTGTAGCGCCTCACGGTGGCGAGTGAAAGCTACGTAGGACGTGTTGCGGTTGAATCCAGGGTCGAGCAAGACATAGGCGCGATCGACCGTGGTGCCCTGGGCTTTATGGACGGTGGCTGCGTAGCCGTGGGTGAGGCTGTTGAAGTTTTGGGGATTGAATTCGACGACCCGACCTGAATCGAGATGCACACTGAACCGGTCGGGATCGTTGACGAGGAGAGTTCCAGTTGCGCCATTCTTGACGCCGATCCCTTCACCGCTGACGGTCTTCACGTAGGTTCCGTGATTGTCGTTTTTAAGAAACAGGATTCGATCTCCGGAGGCGAAGTCGGTTCCATTCAAACGGATTTCGTTGGCTAGTTCTCCGTGTCGCTTGCGAACGTTCCGGATGCGATTATTGAGTTCGAGCACCTGGACGTTTTGCGGCGCCAAGACGATGCTGGATTCATTCGGTGCGCGGTAACGATCCTCGAAGTAGGTCATCAGTAGGGCTTCAAGGGTCTGTTCAGGGTTCTGTGTCCAATGCAAACAGTCGTGGGCTGCGTAGGCCTCGAGAGCTCGGGCCGGTCCTTCGGTGATGAATAATTCAGAGGCTTGCCGCTGCCATTCGATCCTCTGGCGCCAGACGGTGTCGACGCGGGCGCAGCCGAGATGTTGAACCAGACCCCGAAGGGGGTCGCCGGCGCCCACGGGCGGTAGTTGGTCCGGATCACCGACGAGGACGATCTTGGCGCCATGAGCGCGAGCGTGCGCCAGAACACGTTCGAGTTGGTAGGTATCGATCATCCCAGCCTCGTCGATGACCAGCACATCTTGGGGTGAAAGCTGGCCCTTGCCGCGCTCCCAGGACATCTCATAGGCAGCAAGGGTCTTGGTGGAAATACCGGTCTCTTCTGCGAGACCTTCAGCGGCGATGCCGGCGAGGGCAGCGCCTTGAACCTGATAGCCGGCGTCGGAATAGGCGTCAACGATGGCGGTGGTCAGGCGGGTCTTACCAGAACCGGCTCGACCGACGACGATGGCGCAATCGGTCCCAGTCGTCGCGTGAACAACTGCTGCGCTCTGTTCGGTCGATAGAGTGAGGTGGCGTTCGCTGAGAATACGTCGGACGTGTTCATGAGGAAGGCTGAGCTCTCTTCGCGTGTGCAGCTCCTGAGCGCTCTTGAGTAGCGAATCTTCAGCCCGTAAATATGCGACAGTAGAATAGCGAGTGAGCTCGTTTGGGTCTGTTCCGATCACGACGACTTGATTGGATTC
The DNA here is from genome assembly GCA_029263355.1 of Acidobacteriota bacterium. Lineage (GTDB taxonomy): Bacteria > Acidobacteriota > Thermoanaerobaculia > Multivoradales > J023 > JAAELT01. The sequence goes on from JAJCXQ010000260.1 coordinate 14,209, forward strand.
CATCACTAGGGCGGCGAGCGCGGTCGAATCTTTGTGACCCGCGCAGAGTCTGTCGACGTGGACCCACGTCCAGGTTGCGTGGCTCTGCTCAAGCTGGCTCCGGAGGTCATTTGCCCGTCGCTCAATGGAAAGCTCTGGGGTGGAATCAGGACGATCGAATGTGGTCGTGGGAATAGGTGGTGGCTGATCTCGACGATGCTCGCGGAGTGTCTGACCGTAACGCTTGGCGAGCCGGGGCCCACTGATGTCGCGACCCAAACGAGAGATCGCAACGGTGAGCGAACCGTCCGTGATGTTGATCCCTCCCCCACGTCTGGCGGGTGTGAGCCTAAGACCTTTGGCGGCGAGACGTGTCTCGAGATCTTGCCAGTCGCTGCTGCTGTGGAAGTCCTTCAGCGCTGCGCTGGAGACTCTTCCAGCGAAGAGCTCGAGCCGCGCTTCCATGGCGAGCTTCTTCTGCTCGACTTCAACGTCCCGCTGAGTCGGCACCATTCGGAGACCAAAGTCTCGTTCAAGTTTGCGGGCCTCCGACTGTTTCGTAAGCGCGTCGAAGTGCGGTTTCCAGGCCCGGCCATCTGGACCGACACGGTTGACAGCAAAGTGAACGTGTTCGTGATCACGGTCTTGATGGAGCGCGATGAAGACTTGGTGCTGACTCAGACCGAGACTCTCCAGCATCCGGTCCGTGACAACCTGCCATTGCTCTTTGTCCAAGTGTTCGCCAGGCGCGAGTGAGACTCCGAAGTGGTAGACGGGTTTCAGGACGCGACCGTTTTGATTGGCCCAAGCTCGCATAAACACCGCGGCATGCTCCGGATCGTGAACCGGTAAGTTTCGGGTGCTGGTCCATGCAACGCGGTCGGCGGCAGCACCAAGTGCGACGGCGTCGCGGTCCAGTTTGGGACCTTCCATCAGGTACGAAATCACGCCGCCGAATCCCGATCCGAGTCCGGTCCGTTGACCGGATGGGAGTTGCTGTCCACCTCGGAACGGGATCATTTGTTGCGTTCCGCTAGCGCGATACAGATCGCTTGTAGGGTCTGTTCGACGGCTTGAATTTTCTCGAGAAGAAGCTCGAGGTTGGGCGGGTTTCCACGGTGACGGGTCGCGTGTAGAGCGTGGGTGACCTGGTTGAGATTGTTTCCGATGCCGGCGAGCTGACGCATCAGGGGTGCGTCTACGGATGGCTTGCGCCCAGTCGGTTTGGGTTGCTTCTTGAGCGACCTCGCTCGGATGAGAGCTCCGACACTGGAGGGGAGTTCTCGAGCCTCCCGCTCGAGGCGCATGGCGTCTTCCGGTCGGTAGCGAACGGTGATGCGGCGTGAGAGGTCTATGGTCATTTCGGTGGTCTTTGGGGTCCGGGGCTTTGGAGCGCGTAGCGCGGAAATGCCCATCTTTGGAGCGCGTAGCGCGGAAAAGATCAAGCGCCCATGTCTGACATGGGCACCGCTTGCTCCTCTCCAATCCATTGTTCTACATCGACGGCAGTCGAGCAAACGTAAAAGAGCCACGAAAGGACCGAATAAGTATTCCGACTGTCTTCTTCTTAGCGCGCGTGGCCCGATGGCTTAGGGCATGGCTAGGGAGCGAAGCGACCGAGGGACATTCGGGCCACGCGCGCTTCTGGAGATCGGACAGGGGATCGTTCTGAATCCGAGGATCGAGCCGGAGGGTGCCTGCCGGCGGCGCTCGGGGAACAAGCCCCTCCTCTCATCCCTCAACCGAAATTCGGAAATGGCTCAAGCGCCGCATGGCTTGGATGCCGTCTTTCGAACCTCTTTTGCGTAGCTGTCATATTGGTTCATCAGCCTTCTTTGTCGGTGGGTTCGGACGTGCCTTTTGGGCCCTCGCCGATGAGGGGTTCGTTGCTCAGTCTGAGTCGTGCGCCTTGAGTCGGTTTCCGGTTCCGGACTCTGTGTCTTTTTCTGAGCGCGCCCGACCCGAATGGCTTAGGGCGTGGCAAGGGAGCGAAGCGACCGAGGGACATTCGGGTCGGGCGCGCTTCCGGAGATCGGGGATCGGGCCGGGGCGCTTCAGGGGATCGGAAGGAGATCGGACAGGGGATTGTTCTGAGTCCGAGGATCGAGCCGGAGGGTGCCTGCCGGCGGCGCTCGGGGAACAAGCCCCTCCTCTCATCCCTCAACCGAAATTCGGAAATAGCTCAAACGCCGCATGGCTTCAGAACTCGTTGACCGAAAGGCTTGTGGCCGGTCAGGGAAATCTGAATCTCAGGGGATCGGGATCGTAGGATATCGAGCGGGTTGGAAGCTCGAGCTTGCTCGCTCTCAAAGAGTCGGCTCGGTCTTTAGCTCCGAAGACTCTCGAGATATTGCTGGATCTCGGCGGGTGATGGACGGGTGGCTGTCGTAGTCTGCCAACTATTGGAGTGCTCGAAGCGAGTCAGCAGGCGGTCGTCGAGAGGCCCACCCTTGGCACGTTGGCTGAACGTCGCATCTTTGAAATAGGGGATGCGGTCAGCCAGGATCGGCGGGGAACCTTGGGCGAGGACGATCGACTTGTCGGAACGCAAACCAGCGACTTCGTCGGGGGCAAGTAGCGGTCGTCCGTGTTGCCCTTCACTGATGGTGGTGCGGGATCCGCGGGTTGCCGTGGAACTGCGTTCCGTCTCGATCGTGACACGACCCACTCGATCGGACACCATGCGAGCCGTCTCGAGATCTGTGGCACCCATCGTGACATGAGTGCTGCACAGCTCGCTGAGAGTCTGGTGGACTCCGTAGGTCTCTTTCAGTTGAGTCTGGCTCTGTACCAAGAGGAACAGAAGAACCCCGTAGCCACGGACGAGGGGCGCAGCCTTGATGAGATAGTCAAGCTTGCCGAGGACAGGAAACTCGTCGAGGAGAAAGAGAAGTTGATGTCGGTAGGGGCGTTCGTCGCCTGCTCCTACTGGCCTCATAAGTATGTCGCGAAGCCATTGGCTAACAAAGAGGCGCAGCACCCGGGAAAGCCGACTGATGTCGCCTGCTGGCAAAGTCACATAGAGCGTTGTGGGCCGCTCTCGGTCCATGAGGTCCGTGGGAAGGATCGTGGTGGTTGAGGTATTGAGGACCAGGCGCTCGTCTCCAAACTCGGTGAGAGTCGACTTCAGATTTGCCACGACCCCGCTGCGGGTCCGTCGGTCCATGTGCAGGAATGCTTGGGCGGTGCCGGCGATTTCTGGGTGGGTCGCGGATGGAAGGCCAGAGGGTGCAGTCCAGGGTGCGGAAGGGTCGTGGTGTGTCAAGAACATCTCGACGAGTAGCTCATCGAGGTCTCCGGTCCTAAGAAGCTCGCGGCATCTGGCGATACTGGGCTTAGCCTCGCAATAGAGCACATGAAGGGTTAGTGCGACGAAAAGCTCTCGAGCTTCGTCGGCCCAGAATTGGTCTGCGCTATTTCCTGCCACTAGCGTCCTGGCAACAGCTTGCGCCTCGGCTACAGCTTTTTTACCGGCAGGGATCTGAAGTAGTGGATTGTAGTGAGCGTCTCGCCCGGTGCCGCCCGCTGAGAAGTCGAGGCGGCAGATTTGGTGACCAAGCTGGCGATGACGGTAAGCGGATGTTGTGTCGTAGAGCTCGCCCTTAGGATCAAGTACGACAGCGCTGTGCTGCCACGTTAAGAGCGTCGGTATCACGAGCGTCGTCGATTTACCGGCTCCGGGTGGTGCGAACGCCAATATATGGCGATCTTGATGGCACCGAAGAACCTGGCCCTGGTAGGAACCGAGCACTACCCCACCCTCCTCCTTCGGTAATAAGCCCGAGTCCAGTACTTCCGCCATGGTAGCCCAGTGGGCCGAACCATGGGTGGCTCCCGTCTTAGGATTCTTCTTGAGGGTCGCAGAGGCGGCAGCTGCGATCCAAATAATGCAGATGCCTAGGTACGTCAGACTCGCTGTGCCGGCGGCCGCTATGGCGGTCTGAGCTGCAGACGGCAGCCTGTCTGCGTTGGACAGGCGCCGGGCCGTTAGGATGCCTTGTGGGGGATAGACGGGGCCCCAAGTCAGCATGATGAGAGTGATACTCAATAGCGGCGCACCCCAAGTGGAGGGAGTGGGCCAGTGGCGGCGATAGAGCAAATTTGCCATCCAAGCGAAGAGGATTGCGGCCGACAGCAGTGCGCAGAGATTGGCGATGTCCTTGGGGAGAAGCCATAGAGGATCGTCGACGAGGGTTAGGCCGTGAGAGTAGTAAAGCCACTGGGTACCGGTGGCGCTTGCTAAGAGTGCTGCCAGGAGGATTCCGAAGTAGGACCAGTGGACCACACGGCGTCGGGCCATCCGGCTGCCTGGGAGTTGATATAGCGGTTCATTCGACATGTGTCCCCTCCCCGCTCAGCTTCCACAACAGCTCGAGACGAGTCGTGAGATTGCTTTGCGGTATGACGCCATAGATTCGGCTATCGAGGCTTCGGGGTGTCCGTCCTGAGTGCAACCAGACATAGCCTGCTGGCACGGTGCTCGGACCAATGGGTTGGAGCAGCATCGGTCGGCCACCGCTATCGGTCGCGATGCGTTCGTAGCCAGCGATCGACTGTCCGTTGACGGTGAGAGCGTCGTCATACAGGTGGACCAAATCCCCGGCGATCGCCACCACGGTTTTGGCAACGGGTTGGATTCCATCAGGACAAGTGCCGGTGGGCAGGTATCCGCGGTTCGATGCCCAGAGGGCTACTTCAGTCGGTAGACACACGGCGACGAGATCGCCGCGGTGGACGGTGGTGATCTTGTGCTCGAGGTACAGCGCTTTCGGTGCGCTGGGACTCAAGTTGAGTCGGAGCGGCAACTTAGGGACCACGAACCAGATCAGCAGAAGAAAAACTGCCGCAGCATGCTTCATGGATTTATCTCCGTCGAGCGGCTTGGACAATGACGGCTGCGATCCGAAGGAGCTCGGCTGCACTGCGGTCCTGGTCGAGGACGACCTCTGCAGCTCGATAGAGCATCAAGAGCGGGGCGATGCTCGGAGATACATCACTGAAGCAGGAGTTACAGTAGGCAGTGCCTTGAAAGGCGCCCGCATAGGGTGGAGGGATTACTTTCTTGCAGGTCGCACAGCTTAGAGGTCCTGGGTGGACCTTGACCGTCCCGACGGCGAGGAGTTCGTCCACAGCCTGCTTCAAAGAGGGTCGGGCATAGCAATTGTGGCATTTGCTCGCCGCTTCGAGTTGGTCCAGAGCTCCGGCGAGCGCACCCTCTTCGTCTAGCTCGCGAAAGCAAGGGGTGCATATTGGATTCTGAAATTGATGACCTGAGATTCCCTCGTGAACCGGCTCACGGCAGCTGTAGCACCGCCGCATCTTCTCATTGAGCTTTAGGGATAGTCCTGCGTCCAATCGGGAGAACCTGCGCATGGGTTGTTCTTCCGATTTAGTGGTGAGCCGAGGCTGCTAGCCTGCTGGTGATCTGTAGCGACAGCATGAGGTTAGTGGACCGTCAGACACCAATAAAGGCACGGATTAAGTCCGGCGAGAGAGGACTAGAGGCGCGGTTCTTAAGCAGCCGACGTGCTCTTAGTTCGTCCAACAGTCGACGTGAGAGGCGGACTATCTGGGTGTGGTTGTTGGAAGTACCTTGATTGGCAAGCCTGCTCACTCCAAAACTCATGTGCTGCGTGTCAAAGTCGCTGGGAAAATGTTGATTTGCGAGTCTTCGAGATTCTGAGAGCTCGAAGAGCAGGTCGATATTTACCTCTCGAGCCGGAAGACCGAGTGCTTGAGAGGCGTGGGTCCATTTTCGTCGTTGCGGTAGCAGGGCGTCGAAATGCGAAAGTGCGCTCGTGAATACCAACTCTAAGTGGTGAGTTTGGATTCCAGCTCGGGCCGCAAGTCGAATGACTCGGTTCGAAGCTGGTCCGGCCACTAGGGATTGAAGAGTAAATCCAAGGCCCCACGGATATTGGCGTGCTACGGCTTCAAGGGTGCACACAAGCTCTGGATCAAACGGTCTGTATGTTCCTGGCGGCTGCATCTCTTCTCAGAAAGTAACAGGAGGTCTTGCACGAGGTCTGCACGGTTTCGCAATCCGTTCGGTTGGCGAAAACGTGCAGAAGCTGATCTAAGTTGATATGCAGAGCATGCAAGGACCAGCTTTTAGCATAGAGAGATCTCGTCCTAAAGTTCTCTGGATCCGGGCTTTAGTTAGTTCTACCGCTCGGTCGGCGATATCGTGCAGTGCTTGTAAGTTGGGTCGCTGCGATCCGACACTCATTCACGGATTCGTCGAGGTAGAGAAGGAGAGATTGTCATGCAGGTATCTAGTCAAGTGCGTGCCGGAGCAGGCCCAATGATCATTCCCGTTGGCTAAGACGCGAGAGGTGGGAGCGACTCGGGTTGCTCCCACGTGCTCAAAGTCGGCCCAGACCCCAGACAGGGCAGACCATAATGGGTATAATCTGTTTGAATCCAACAGAAAAGCGGAGGGAAATTGCTCTATGCACAGTCTTGAATATAGTAGGCGGCTGGTGGCCCGTATTTCCTCGATGCGCAACCCTTTGGATTTACTCGACAAACAGAGTTATTGGGACCCTGGTTTTTTGGCGCTGTATCTCGATGAGTTGGACGAGATGTTGTTCCAGGATCCAGTGGCTGCTCTTTCTTGGGCTGAGGTGGCCATCCCTCTGTCGTTATTGCAGGTAGAACCTGACTCCGAAACAGCAAGGGCGAACAAGGTTAGGGCCTACTCGGTAATCGGAACAGCACTGAGACGAAATCATCGTCTCGAAGAGGCACGGAACTGCTATGAAGTTGCGGCGCGGCTTCACCGGAGCCTTGGCACTTCTTCCTTAGTCTGGGGCGATCTTCTACTGCGGCTTGCAGCGTTGCGGATCGACTTCCACGATCATCGCCGAGCTCAAGCGGAGCTTGAAGAAGCGACTAGGATCTTTGAGGGCGTTGGCAGCCCTAAGCTGGGTGAGGTACTTGTTCTACGTGGTTTTTCATTTGCCAAGACAGATAGATACAAGCTAGCCATAGACTCTTTTGGGCGTGCACTTGTTACGGTCAAGCCTTCGGCGACCTCTCCAGCGGCCCAACGTATTCATCATTCAGCTGTACACAATCTCGCATTCGTAGTGGCTCAGCGGGGATGGAAGCAGGGAGACTTGCAGCTTGCTCTGAGACTGACGCGAGAAGCACGGAGGTTTTTAAGAGATACGAGGCCTTCTATTAGTAGATACAGCTTGATCTGGCTTGAGGGCGTGATCAGGGCGCAGCAGTCGTATCACCCCTTGGCTCGAAATCTATTCCTACGGGCGCGCAAGGGTTTCATCAGGCTCGAGCTGCCTTACGAAGTTGCTCTAGTGAGTCTAGATCTTGGAGAGTTGTATCTGTTCCTCCAAGAGTGGCCGAGATTGAAGAGGCTGGCTGGCGACACATTCATAATATTCCGAAGTCTAGGAGCACACGAGGAGGGGCTCGCTGCTCTACAGCTATGGAAGAGCGCTACAGAGTCTGAGACTCTTACGAGAGTAATACTCGAAGAAGTTCGCGGTTCCGTTACACCGCACCTAAACGGACAATGCTGAGACAAAAAGGCGTGTAGAAACCAGTTTCCTAGAGCCCTTGGTCGCTGAGCCACTTCTTCATCAGATCCTCTACTAGCTCGCTCAATGTAATTTGATTGAGGGCGACCTGAGACTTGACCTTCAGGAAGGTTTGGCGATGCACGTAAATCGCCAAATTGTGGTAATCAGGGTTCCCGTTCCGCGTAATACGCTTTTTTAGAGGGCTGCGGTTTTTCGATGGCGGATTAGATTTGACTACCGGGGCCCTGGTGGCAGTTGGCTTTCGACGAGTGGCACGTGGCTTACTTTTAACAGAAGTATCGGGCTGCTCGCTAGGCGCTGGGTCTACATCTAGTTCGCTTTCCGGATCGAATAGGCCGGCAAACCTGCTCGTCACTGCTGGCTCCCTAGATGGGCAATTATCTCTCGTCCGAGCTCTTCGTAGAGACGGGAGACTTCCTTAGCTCTCCTATCTTTCTTCACTGCCCCAACCGAAACTCCATCCAGCACTGCTTTCTGGAAGACCACTGCTCGGGGTATGGTGGTTTGGAAGAGGAGTTCGGCTGGAAGAGATTCACGGGCCTCAGCGCCGAAGCTGTTTGGGGGCGGCGGCACGATTGCCAGTAGCACCTTGTACTTGGAATCCGGAATTTTTAATCGCCTTAGATCTCTCACGATTAGGTTGAGGGCGTCTAGACCGAAGCTGTCAGGGACCGTTGGCAGAACCATGAGATTGCAACCGGCAGCCAACTCCTGCAGGTCTTCCGGTTCAGCTCTCGCTTTTGTGTCTACTACTATCCACTCATGAAGAGCTGACCAACGGGCGACTTCTCGTTCGCTGACTACCTTGAACGGCATTGACCCTCTTTTGGCCCAAGAAGTTGCTGACCTATTTGGGTCGCCATCGACTAACAAGGTAGGGCCTAGGGAGCTAAAGAAGAACGCTAGTTCAGTCGCCGTGGTTGTTTTGGCGCAGCCACCTTTATGGCTCGCTACCGTTATTATTTTTCGTTGCATGGGAGTCATGCTACCTGGCTCGCTCCAAATAGTCAACTAGCTAACTGGCTAAATAGCCAGATAGCTAGCTTTTTGGATGGCTAACTACCTAAATATCCAACTATTTAGCTTGCTGACTAGCCAAATAGTCAACACGATCAGCAAGTTAACTTGCTAAATAGCTAAATATTCAGAAATTCAACTAGCCAACAAGACAACGAGTACCTAGAATAGCTCCGCGAGACGCTGCTCGATCCAAAGCCTAGAAGAGAATGTGTGGGAAGCAAATGAAGATATTGGATCAGATTCGGTTGGAACTCGAAATCGATCGCAACCGGGCAAACAAAACCCGCAAACCACGGAAGCGTGAGATAGGGAAACGAGACGAGAGACGCGCTGAGGCCATAGTTCAACTGCGCACTCATCTTGACCGTGCCAGTACAGAGAACCTTAGGACCAATGCTTGGCGCCTTGCACGCCACCTAGCCTTAGGGTTCTTACCTCGAAAGCCAACCGCGGATCGAGATGTGTCGAGAGTGTTGCGACTTGGCACCAGTCCTGAGCTATGGGTCAAAGTGACTTACTCTAGTACGGAGGACGAAGAACTGGCTCACGGACAGGATCGATACCTTCTCGCTGCAATCGTCGAGAATGCCATTGCTAACGGTTCGCCAGTAGTCACCTTCCGGCATCTAGGTGACGTTCTTCGACTGTTTGGGTTACCTACTGGCGGGTCTTCAATTGAGATCTTGCGGCAGCGCTTTAGGCGTCTTCAAGCTCTCACCATAAGGATTGCCTTCGCTTCGAGCCGCGAGGCATTAAAGGATCCTGGAGTAGGAGAGAACTTGCTGGTGATTAGGGGCTACAGCCTGCCGACGAGGCGTGAGCTCCGAGAGAATAGGAATTCTAGCAGCCTAGCGCCTACGGACGAGCATCCGTACTCTGTGCGACTAAGCGACGATTTCTTTAATCACCTACGCGACCCATCCAACCACCTTCTGGTCCCCTTCCAAATACTGTACCTATTCCGTGATTCTCCGACAGGCTGGGATTACGCTTGCTTGGTAATTGCGCGGTGTTTAGCAGCGCGGTCGCCCAACACCATCGATCACGAGACGCTTCTGGAGATCCTGTCTGACAGTGACAAGGAACCCGATCGTGTCTTTTTCGACAGATTAGGAAAGTACCACGCGAAGCTGATGGCAGCGACGGGTGGTCAACTGAAAGCCAGGCTTGAGAAGACATCACCATTACCAACTGGCGGGCGCCCTAAAGATCAATGGGTCCTACGGATCGAGCGGAGTTCGGTCGTAACATCGGGCAGACAGAAGAAGCTCAAATAATAGAGATAACAAACTTATTCAAGCAACTAATACACGAAAAAACAGAACAACTAACGTCGATCGCCCTACGTTAGTGCGTCCGAGCACCCTCTATTGAGACGTGTTTTTGGCATAAAGGAGCAGTCTTCTAGCACCGTTAGAGCACCAAACACCAACATACGACATGTTTTCCACAGGCCGAGTAGAACCGGAATACGTAGCGTCGAACAACCTACGTAACTAGCGATTTTAAGGAAAAAATTGTTTTTAGCCACTCGACAACACAGAAAACAAGAATAAGGCACTTGCTACTTATGGCCCAGAACAAGAGTTTTCCACAGAGAGAGCGTTTTGTGGCGGTTTTCCACATCGAACGACCTACGAAAGACAACGGCTTTTACGTCTAACGACCTACGAATATAGGGTACTCCTACGTCCAACGACCTTCGAAAGTCGCCGCACGAACGTCCAACAACCTACGAAAGAAACGCTAACCGCCTTTTTCCACAATACTTTATAAAGACCTAGGGTTTCTCAGAGAGGGTCTCTGACAGGGTACCTGACAGGGTTTAGCTTCGCCTATTACTGTGGAAACAGAACAAATCGCTTCTTCGCCTCAACAAAACAGCCTATTTCGGTTTCTTCATAAGGAGTCGGTTCCCGAACCGGAGGATCCATTGCGTTTGTCTCATGATCAGCAACCGAAGTAGCAGGAGAACATGGTGCCCGAGAGCAAAGAAAACCCGCGTCTAGTGGCGATAGGGTCAGCACTGACGAGGCTCCGCGACCGCAAGCGCCTGACGTCAGAGGATGTGGCGACAGCTATGGGCAAGCAGCCATCGTCAAGGACGATGGTTCAAAGGTGGGAGCGTGGAGAGGCATCCCCCTCCATCACGAATGTGGACCTTTACCTGCGAGCGGTTGATGCCACATTCAGTGACCTCGAGAGAGAACTCTCGGGGGCAAGTTCGGATGATCAAGGGGAACTTGTTGAGATCCTTCGACGTGCTGCGGAGCTTGCGGCTCGGTAGCTGAGTCCTAACTAACTAAAGAACCCTCGCTGTGGGAGCTGTGGTAAACGCTCTTACGCGTCATGCATAGACGAGGGGGTTCTTTGGGGTCGATGCGGTCCGACGTTGGGTGCGGTGTTGGAGCGTATTCCAAGGTTTCCTAAGCCGTCAGACGCGGCAGTTTCCATAGGGCATCTGTGTGCCTGTCTGTGGAACGTATAAGTATTTCTATGAAGGCTTATAGGTTTGACGCCTAGGTAGAAAGTCTGGGACTGTTCCCTCGACGATGAACTCAATCTGACTCGGGATTCGGCTCTCTTCACACGGAAGGGAGGTGTTATCCCAGTCAGCAGTTCAAGCGAGGCGAGGACGGTATGAGGGACAGCTCAGTGCTGGTAGGGCATCTCCTTCGGTTGCTGGATGGGCCGATAGTAAGCGCTTTGCGTCGCGATGACGTGACGGATGTTCACGTCAACCCGGATGGAGTCGTTCGGGTGCAGAGCTACACGGGGACTGAGGTCGTCGAGGGTGGTGTTGAGGCTCAAGCCCTTCGCGCAGCCTTTCACCTTGTGGCAACGGATGTGGGCCAGTCTCTGGTGAATGGAGTGGCCTTTCTGTCCGCTCGACTTCCCTCGGCGCCTCCGTTTAATGGTTCAAGACTTGAGGCAGTGCTACAGCCGGTGAGCGAGGGTCCGTGTTGTGCGATCCGGATCCATGCTCCCAAAGTATTCTCGCTCGAGAGCTTCTTTGAGAGTGCTTCAGGCGTCGGCGCCACCGCGGCGGGCTCGTGTGATGTGGGTTCGAGCGTGGTCGAAGATGAGGAAGGTGTGCAGCGGATGGTCGAGCAGCTGCTTCAGAGCTCACGACCGAATCTGCTGATTGTCGGTGGCACGGGTAGCGGCAAGACCTCGTTTCTCAATTCAGTACTTCAGCTAGTCGCCAAGCACTTCCCAGCGGATCGTTTGGTCTGTCTGGAGGATGTGCCGGAGATCCGTGTGACGTCGTCGGATCGGCTGTGTTTGCGCACGGAGGGCACGGCCTACGCGCTCGAGGATCTTCTTCGTCACACGCTGCGTCTGAACCCACGTCGGATCGTAGTGGGGGAGGTTCGGGGTCCCGAAGCGCTGCATCTCATTGATGCGTGGAGTACGGGTCATGACGGCGGTATCGGGACGGTCCATGCGGATGACGCCCAGGGTGCGCTCGTTCGGTTGAACCGTCTGGCGAAGCGAGGGGCTGTGTCGGATGCGGCCAGCTTCGAGCTGGAGATCGCGGCCGCTGTAGATCTGGTGATCGTTCTGAAGCGCGAATACGGAGTGCCAAGAGTGGTGTCGATCGATCGTGTGGTGTCGTCGCTGTCAAGCGACGGCGAGTTTCAGCTAGAGCGCGTCGCAGTCGGTCCGACCGGCGGGCTCTAGGTCACGTCTTCTAGAAAGGAACTTAGGATGAATGTTTCTCGTTATTGGGCAACGGCGTTTTTCCTGGTCTTGGTGTGTAGTCCGGTGTATGCCGGTACGGGTGGCAACGCTGCGTTCATCTCAGCGCCGATTCAGCAGCTCTCAGATCTCGTCAGCGGCGATGTGGGTCGAGCCGTGTCGGCGCTGATCGTGGCAGGGCTCGGTTTTCAGTATGTGAAAGATCGCAATGAGGACAAGGGTTCCAAGGCAATCGTAACGATGGTCGCAGTATTGCTCATCGTGGCTCCGCTGAATGCGATGTCTGCGTTCGGAATCCAAGGAGCCGGCTTCTGATGTCCGGTGGCGCGTCAACGACGATTCATCAGAGTCTATTGAGGCGACCTCTGTTCCTGGGTGTCTCGTTCGAGGCCGTGGCAGGCGAGGGTCTGCTCCTAGTGGTGGCCTATGCCGTGTTCGGTCTAGGCCTTCAGATGGGAGTTTTCCTTCTGCTGACGCTTACCCCAGCGCATACCTTGTTGCGGCGTCTGACGGCAGCGGATCCGGATGCCTTCGCGCTGATCATGGAGTCGTTCAAATATCCGCGACATCGACCATCGCATGGCTTGTGTTTCCCTAGCCTTGCGGTGTCGCCTCGGGGCAGTTTGCCTCGTAGCTGAAGGACGTAGAGATGATGTCCCAGGTGTTAGCGGCGTTCTTTTTGGGTCTCAGCCTCGATCGGTTGGTGAGTTGGAAGGGGCGTTCTAAGGGTGAGTTGGGAGTTGCCGACGAGTTGTTGTGGGGCTTGCCCCTCGAGGACGGCAAGACGGTCTTGAATCTGGACGGCTCGTTGAGCCGCGGTTGGCTCGTGGAGTGTCCCGACTACATGTCGATCACCGAAGCGGAGTTGACCGAAGTGGGCCGAACGGTGAACGACGGCTTTATACCGCTTGTCGATCGGTGGTTGGTGAACTGGGACACGTTCAGGGTTCCGGCGGCTGGCTATCCAACGGTCGAGTTCTTTCCGGATCCGGTGAGTCGGTTTCTCGACGTGGAGCGTGCTCGGCGTTTTGGTGGTGTCGACAACTTCGTGTCGCGTCAAGTGCTGGTGGTGACCTATAGCCCACCTCGCGGGATCTACGATCGGTCCGCAGGATTCTTCGTGGAGACCGCGGGGCCGACCGCTAGGACGTCTTGGCAGGAACACTTGGATCGTTTTCATCAGGCAACAGAGCGGTTGGACGCGGATCTGAGTCGCGTGTTCCGGATGAAGGGTCTGAGTGTTTCGGCTTTGGCGGCACACTTCAGGTTGTGCCTGACCGGCATTGAGCAGCCGGTGGGTGTTCCCGAAGGAGTGTGTCTGCGGGATCTTGTGGTTGCTGAGGACTTCACCGGTGGCTTTGAGCCGAGACTGGGGGATCGCCATATCGGCGTCATTGGGGTGCGGGGCTTTCCGGGTACTCCTCGGCCGGACGCTTCGGAGGTGTTTCACTCCTTCCCGTTCCGTGTTCGCTCAAGTGCGAGGATCTATCCCTTGGGCCGGCGGGCCGGTAGTCGGCTGGTGAATGGAGTTCGGTTGAAGTGGTTCAATCGGGGTCGATCGGCTTCGAAGAAGCACGCGAGCGTTTTCGAAGACAGCCATGCGCAAGGCATGGCCGAGGATGCAGGTTCCGCGTTGGCAGCGATTCAGTCGGGCGTGACGATGTATTCGCTGTTCACCTGGACGCTGGTCCTGAGCGCGTCGAGCCGTAAGACCGTGGTCGAGCGTTGTGCCCGCGTGACGGATGCTTTGGGATCGCGGGGTCTGACGTGTGCGGCTGAGCAGGTCAACGCGACGGCTGCGTATTTTGGCAGTTTGCCGGGGCACGGGCAGCACAACTTACGCCGGCATGCGTTGAGCGTGAGGTCGATTGCAGAGTTGTTGTCGACGACGTCGCCGAATCTTGGTGCGGAGAGTTGTCCCTCGTCGCTGTATCCCGCGGGGTCGCCGCCGGTGATTTGGGGACTGACAGAGGGCAGCAGTCCCTACCGGCTTCACTTACCCGTCCAAGACACAGGCCATGGTTGCCTCACGGGTCGGACTCGTGGGGGTAAGAGCGTTCTGGTGGGTCTTCTGATGCTGCAAGCACTTCGGTGGAACCGGTCGCAAGTATTTTTGTTTGACGTCGATCACAGCAATGCTTTTGCGGCGATTGCAGCCGGTGGGGTGCACTACGACATCGGTTCTGACGAAGTGGTCGAGATGCAGCCGTTGGCGGACCTGGAGACCGAGGAAGCCGTTCGGTGGGCAACAAAGTGGCTGCTCGATCTGTTGACGGTTCAGGAGGTGTCGATCACGACTGCGGTACAAGCAGATGTGGAGCAGGCTCTCGAACTGTTGAGGGCAGACAGTCCAAAGAATCGGACGTTGACGCTGTTTAGCGGCTATGCGCAGGAGTCAGACGTCAAAGCTGCGCTGAGGTCTTACACCTCTGGAGGCCGTTATGGCGGACTGCTGGATGCGGGGCGTGAGGGGCTGAAGCAAGGGCGTCTCCAAGTGTTCGAGGTCGGTCAGCTTCTGACCAGTCAGGATCAGCAGATTATCTTGCCGGTGTTGTCGTATCTGTTCTGGAAGGTGGAGCAGCGGCTGAATCGGGGGGTGCCGTCTTTGGTGTTCATCGAGGAGGCTTGGCTAGCCCTCTTGAACTCAAAGTTCTCCGATCGCATCACGAGTTGGTTGCGGCGTTTGGCGAAGCTGAACTGTGGCGTCTGGCTGGTGACGCAGAGCCCTGAAGAGATCCTGAAGACGTCGGGTCACAAGGCGGTGTTGGACGCCTGTCAGAGTCGAATCTTTCTTCCGGATCCCCATGCCCTGGATGAGAGCGGGCGAGAGCTTTATGGGCGAATGGGGCTGAATGCAACGGAAATGGGTCTGCTGTCCAGTGCTCGGGCACAGCGCGATTACTTGCACACGACTTCGGATGGCGGCTCACGCTTGTTCGAGTTGGTCTTGGGACCCTATGCGCTCGCTCTGTTGACGCCGCAGGTCGGGATGACGGTGCTTCAAATGTATCGGTTGGCGCTCGAGATGCGAGGGGAGTACGGATCTGACTGGTTCAGGGAGTACTTGCTTCAGCGAGGTATGACAGATGCCGCGGCGGAGCTGAGGGTGATGTCGAATCTGGAGGAGAAAGCGGCATGAGGACTGAAGAGACGGCTCGAAAGATGGTGGTCGGTGGAGTCGTGGCAGGGCTATTGGTGCTATCGGTTTGGTGGGGTGTGCCCGATGGGGAGCCAAGGACGGTTTGGTCGGAATACCTGAGTGACCTCTGCGGTGTCGAGCGCTCAGCGCAGTACGGCGAGTTCTTCTTCGACGATTTGTTCTCAAACAATCCGGAGATGTGGAGCGATGCCGTCTCTCAGTGTGGTGAGTGTCCCGGTTCGCCGGCTTGTCTTCCGTTGGAAGAGGTCGTGCGGTGGCGCGCGAGTTTGGAGTCGGCGGTCGCAGATTCGTCGAAACCAAAGGAACTTGGTGAGAAGGCCCCGCAGGGTCGTGCTTTGTCCTCGGCTCTCGACTGAGAGTCTTCATTAACTGAGACGGAGGCTTCAATGAGAGCTCGCTTTGTGATCGTCAGCATTTTGGTCGTGACTCTATCGGTGGTACCGGCCTTGGTGAGGCCTGCCGGAGCAGCAGGTATTCCAGTGATCGATGTGGCGAACTTAGCCCAGAAGATTTTGGGGTACATCAAGCAGTTGTTCGCAATCGCTCAGCGAGCGGTGCAGATCGCTAACCAGGTAACGTCGATTGAGTTCTGGGTCTATAACAGCTTGAATTGGTTAGACCCAAAGTACCGGGAGAGTGTCTTGGCCTTCCTCGAGGATCAGGCTCTTTTGCTCTATGAGTTCGATCAGACGGTGGGTCAGTACCAGGCGCTGTCAACTTCGCTTGAAGCGATCGGGGATGAGTTCGATGTGACGTTCCCCGGTTGGCGAGCGGTTTCAGAGCTCGCTGCGGGGCAGGTGCTTCGGATTCGAACCGAGGCGGGTGATTATTCGTTCTCGGCCCCGGAAGAATTTGCACGGTATCGAGTGGGTCGGAGCCATCAGCTGATGCGTCAGTCTCTGGGGGTGATGCGGCTTCATCATCGTGAAGTCACGGAGGCGCAAGAGCACCTGGAAGGGCTGAAGTTAGCCAGCCTTGATATCGAGGGTCAGCAACAGATGCTGCATCTTCTGACGAGCTACGGGGCGGTCACGGCGGAGCAGATCGTGGGTCTTCGTGCGAGTAGCGAAGTCACGAATCAGATGCTCTCCAACATGTCGGCTTTGTTCTTGGATCAGGACATGCAGGCGGGCGCCAGTATGGCGCGTGCGTCTGAGGCGTTGGGTGAGCGGGTCACGACGCAATTCGGAGATCTGGTACCCGCCCATTCAGGGGTGGGTGGCCTGTCTCCCTATCCGGCTTGGATGGGGCGATGAAGTCGAAAGCGCGAGCTGTGTGGGCTCTTCTGCGGACTCAGAGCAGCTTCCGTTGGAAGAGCGCCTGCTTTGTCGGCGTCGTCCTCTTGCTGTTGCTGAATGCCCCGCGCTCCGATGCCCAAGTGGGCGGCTTCTTCGGGGCGTTTCTCGATTCTTGGAGCGGTGCAACCGCGTCTTGGGCATCCAAGTTGATCGGACCGGGACGGGGGGTCTACGGCATTTTCTACTGGTGCTTTGCGCTCCAGGTGATGTTGATTGGGGCGCGCTGGGGCATCGCCGTTGTTGAGGGTAAGACGACGAACTTCTGGTCCGTGCTGATTCGACAGTTTCCGGTGATGATGTTTCTGTATGGCGTGCTGCTGCTGTGGCCGAGCTACGGCGGTTTGTTGCCGGTGGATTTCTTTGTCGAAATCGGCAAGGAGCTGAGTGGTTATGAGCAGGGGATCGACTCGGAGGAGCTCGCTGGCGGGGCGTTTGGGATGGTGCGGTTGTACACGACGCTGGTGGTCTTCAAGTCTCTTCTGTTTCCGAACCCTCTGAGCATCTTCTACATTATTTTTCTGGTCGTGACGGTGTTCGCGTACTTCGCGGTGGCCGTGCGAACGCTGTTTCTGACGTTGGAAGGGAATGTCCTGGCGACGATAGGGCCGATTCCCGTTGCCCTGGGAGCTTGGAGCGTCACGGCGGGTTTTGCGGACAACTACTTCCGGTATTGCGCGCGCTTCGGCTTGGAGTACATGTTGACCATGCTGATGGTCTCAGCCGGCGCAAATCTGGGTCGAAGTTGGCAAGCCGAGTTAGCTGATATCTCGAACTTCCGGCAGGATCTGATTTTTGTTTTCGTCGCGAAGATCTCGGTCGTCGCGGTGGTCTGGATGCTGCTCGTGGTGAGACTTCCCAGCAAGATGGCAGCTGGTCTGATCCATTTTTGGACGCCGGGGATCAAAGAGGCTCTGGGCAATGGCTAAGGAAGTTGCTGCTGTCGAGCAGGGGTTCGACACGCCGTTCGTGCGTTTGGCGAATCGCGAGCACCGTTGGATTGTCGCGTTTTTCGTGGCGATGTTCGTGAGCGTGCTATTGGCGGTGGGCTTCGTGAAGGTGGCGACGGGGTCGCGGACGGTGGTGCACATTGTCCAGGTCGATGCGGTGGGACGGGTGATCTATAGCGGTCCGCCAGCGACACTGGAGGATCCAGAGTTATTGATTCGGCACGAGTTGGCGGAATTCATTTTGGACCTGCGAACCGTGGTTCGTGACCCCAATGCGATGTTTCGCAATCGTGCTCGTGGACTCGAGCATGTGACGAGTCCAGTTCGCCAAGTGATCAATGAATCGTTCGAAGGCGATCAGGATCCTCTCGTTCTAGGTGGGCAGCTGTACCGAGAGGTACGGATTCATTCAACCCTCCGGCTCTCGGAGGTGAGTTGGCAAGTGAACTGGACCGAGATCGATAGGTCTTACGTTTCCGGTAGGCGCATTGTGTCAAGGACATGGGTCGCCCATGTCGAGACGCGGTTGTCCAAGAGTTTGAGCACGGTATCGAACCCACTGGGGTTGGAGATTACGTCTCTGGCGTGGTCACCCCAGGTAACCAGCGAAGTTGGAGGAGGTGGCTGATGAGGAAAGAGTTGTTGGTGTCATTAGTGTTGTTGTTTGTAAGTCCGGTGGTTCGAGCTGCAGATTGGACGTCGGAGGCACGGCAGGACCGTGGCACCGATCCAGCGGTGAAAGAAGCTGCAATGGCTTACGATAAGTCTGGGGAGTGGTCAGAGATCACGACGGGTATGAGCGTCAAAGTGCCTTACGGCGAACGTGAGGCAGTGCTTCTCTGTGCCCCTTTGAGGATCAGCACGATCGCGTTAGAAGCTGGGGAGACGGTTCACGAGGTAGTTTTGGGGGACGAGGCCCATTGGCAGGTGCTGGATCTTGGGATGGGTCCTGGGGGCGAGACACCGATCATCGGTGTTCGTCCGACACTGGATTTGGGAAGTGGCGACACCTGTGATCGGACGACGAACTTGGTGATCACGACGGATCGGCGTCTTTATACGATCCTCTTGGAGTTGCTGCCCTGCAAGGAGGGTGAGGGTTACGAGGTGAATCCGCAGAGGGTGTACCACCAAAGGCTGAGCTTCTTTTATCCGGCCGCCCTGGTGCAACGGTGGACGAGTCGGGCGCAGATGCGTGCTCGACAGCGGGAAGAGGCTGTTGCAGCGTCCGTTGAGGTTTCGGAGCGGAGCGTCGGGAAAGTCGAGGATCTGCATTTCGACTATCGGATCAAGAGGCAGCGGCGGCGTGATTTCCCTTGGATTCCGCGGGTCTTCGACAATGGGTCTCAGACGTTTATTCAGCTGCCAGAGGGAGCGCGTGAGCTTGCGGCGGTGTTTGAGAGACGTGATTCGAAGGATGCAGTGATTGACTTCTCGGTGGTCTCTTCAGGATCGATGGTCGTCCTGCCGAACGTCTACAAGGAGATAGTTCTGGTGGTTCCAGGCGGCTCCCGGCTGTCCGTGAGGCGGGTGGATGATGAGTAAGGGGGATCAGCCACCGGTAACGGGTTTCAATCGAGGTCGGATTTTGGCGGCGGTGGGTCTCTTTACGGTGTTGGTCGTGTTGATCACGTTGTTTGTGGGACGAAGCCGAAAGGCTTCGAGATTCGAAGAGGGCAGCAGTGTGATGTCTCGAGTAACGGACCGTACGCCTCCCGCGAGAGTGGTCATACCTTTGGACGAGGAGGTGAAGAGTCCAGCGACGTTTGAGCCAGACATGAGCTCAGTGATCGTTCCGCTGGAACCGTATCCGGTGTCCGATCCGGTCGGCCCGGTCGAGCTGTTTTCGCAACGTCAACGTGAAGCGTTCGGTGGGCGAGTATCTCCGTCAGAAGGACAGTCCAGCGTTTCGGGGCGTGGAGGCGGAAGTCGGTCGTCCTTGGGCAGGAGATTCGGCGGTGGAGACTCCGGTTTACCCACGGGCGGTGTTCCACCAGAGCTGGCGGATATTTTCCAAGAGATCGAGAGGGAGAGTCAGAAACTCTCAGGCCTTTTGGGAGAAGGTGCATTGAGCCAGGCTCGGCCTGCCGCGTTGCAGATTGGGGCGTCGGTGGCAACGGCGGAGCCTGAGGAAGATCGTGGTTTTTCGTATCGCCATCGTCGTGCTGTGTCCGAGTTCGTTTTGGATGAGGGTTCTCTCATTCCCGGTGTGCTCGTGACAGAGATCAATAGCGAGCTTCCGGGTCGGGTGGTGGCCAGGGTTACGGAAGACGTTCGAGACTCGCGGAGGTTTGCGCATCTCTTGATTCCGAGGGGAAGCAAGTTGCTAGGAGACTACGATTCGGACGTTCGGTACGGCCAGAATCGAGTTGGTATCGGGTGGCACCGGGTCATATTTCCAAACGGTGATTCGGTGGATTTTTCCGAGTTGCCGGGAGTCGATGCGCAGGGTCGGTCCGGAGTTGGAGACCGCGTGAATCATCACTTGGGGAAGGTTTTTGGCTCTGCCCTTCTGATGTCGGTGATTTCGGCGGGATTCCAGGCTGCTGATGGTGGCAGGGCAGATACCTTGCGGCTCAGCGCGAGCGAGTTGGCGGTAGATGGAGCGTCCGAAGAGCTTGAGAGAGCGGCGAGCTCGCTGCTCCGGAGAAATCTCAGCATCCCGCCGACGATACGGATTCGTGCGGGCCAGCGAGTTTCTGTGTTGTTGACCGGCGACGTCGTGTTCGCCGGCCCGTACCAAAACTAATCGAAGTTCTTTTGTAGCGGCTCTGCGGCTACGCAGAAAAAAGCTGCTCGAACTTGCCTAATGGAGGTGACCCATGGGTCATTCGTGGCATCGCTTTGTCAATTTCTTGTTGGTGGCGCTGGTTGTATCGGTTTCGCAGCCAGCCCTAGCGCAGTTGAATGTGTTCACAGTTGGTGACGTCGATTTGGCGGCACCATTAGGCTCGGTGCAGCCGGGTGAGATCTTCCGGTATGAGATCGAGATTGAGTCGGCTTCGCCGATCGTAGGAGCGCAGGTTGAGCTCCCGGTGCTTCCAGAACTCGAGGTGGTGGCGGGTACCGCGACCACCTCCCAGGGGTTGATCACCTCAGGTGGGTCTGCAGGCGACTCGAGTTTTCTGGTGGATTTGGGCAACGTGGTCGCAGGTGTGCGATTAAGTCTGTCGATCGACGTGCGGGTCGTCAGCCCATTTCCGACGTGTGAGACGCCGCTCCTAGTGTTTGCGACGTTGACCGGTACAGGGATCGCTCCCCAAGTCTCAGAAGACGCGGACCAGAACAGCGTCACGACGGATACGGTGGTCGATACAGGTACGGCTCTCCAGCACGTGATCACGGTCGCTGAGAGTTCACCCAACGGGTTTGCCGATCCAGGCGAGACGCTGTCTTACAGCGTTTTGCTGAACATCAGCGGAGACGGATCGCCCGAAGAAATCGGGTGGGTGAGCTCGTTGTCAAACGCTTCGATCACTGTGGGTACCGTGACGGTGTCCGATCCTGCGGTATCAGTGGTCCGGGGGAACATGGCGGGCGATGTGGTGGTTGAGGTACTGCACTCCTCGCCCGGTGCCTCGGAGAGTTTTTTCATCAACTTCGATGCAGTGGTGGAGTCTCCGCCAGCAGCCGGAGAGACGGCGGTGACCTTGTCGGGTCGGATGACGTACCCGTGTTTTGTGCCGAACACATCTTCGGTTTCGTTGCCGCTGCCGGGGTCTCCGCCCGACCTAGCGGTGACGAAGAGCGACAACGGAGCCTTGGCTGTTCCGGGACTGCCAGTGATCTATACGATCACGATTGAAAACATCGGCGCTGGCGATGCGACGGGTGTAGTGCTCGTTGACGAGATTCCGGCGAACACAACGTTTGACGCCGCGGGTAGCTCGGCAGGCTGGTCGTGTCTTGGACCTGCGTGCCGTCTGTCGTTGGGCACTTTAGTGGGCAGTAGTGGCCAACAGCAGTTCGATATCGCGTTCTTAGTCGACGATCCGTTGGCGGTGGGTGTGGCCGAGATCACTAATGTTGTGCGAGCAAGCGAATCGGGTGGGGGTGATCCAAATCCGGGGAACAACTCGGCGACTGAAGTGACTCCAGTGGACGCCAGTTTTACGGGTCCGGATCTTGTGCTTAGCAAAGACGATGGCGGTGCGCTGGGCAATGCCGGGTCGGTGACGGTGTATGACATCACGGTGGGGAATGTGGGGAATCGGGATGCTACCGGCGTGAGCATCGACGATCTCATTCCCGCGAACACGACGTTTGACGCGGCCTCGAGCTCGGCTGGCTGGAGTTGCGGCTTCGGTGTCTGCCAGCTGAGTGTCGGCTCCTTGAGTGCGGGTGGAGCGGCGCAGACCTATCAGATCGGTTTCCGTATCGACCTGCCGTTGGAGGCAGGGGTTACGGAGATCTTGAATTCGGCGAGTGTCGGGGACGATGGCTTGTCCGGTCGGGACTTGGACCTGTCGAACAACACGGACTCTGACATCACGTTGATCGATAGTGGTGGCGGAGGCACGGGTCCAGACCTAGCGGTGACGAAGGATGACGGTGGTGTCAATACCGATGCAGGGTCGGTAATTGTCTACAGCATCAGCCTCGAGAACGTCGGAAACCAAAACGCGACGGGTGTTACGTTGACGGATACGGTTCCTTCCCATACGACGTTCGATTCGGCATCGAGCTCAGTAGGTTGGAGTTGTTCAGGGGGTGCTTGCGTCCTGCCCGTAGGTGGCGTGGCGGTGGGCGCATCGGCGCAGATATATACGATTGGCTTCCGGGTGGAGTCACCGCTAGCAGCGGGTGTGACGCAGATCCTAAACAGCGTCTTGGCGGTCGATGACGGCAGCGGTGGTGCAGACCTGAATCCGTTGAATAACACGGCGGGCGACGTGACGCCGATCGGCGGCGTCACGGGTCCTGATCTTGTAGTGACGAAGTCCGATGGCGGAATCAGTGCCGATGCTGGTGATGTTGTGGTGTACCGGATCACGGTCCGCAACGACGGCAACCAGAACGCCTCTGGGATCACGGTGAGTGACGCGATTCCGTCGCACATGAGTTTTGAAGCGGGTTCGAGCACTCCAGCTTGGAGCTGCGCCGGCGGTTCGTGCACGCTGTCGTTGTCGAATCTGGCAGTGGGCGCCGCGCCGGTAGCGTTGGACCTGGCATTCCGGGTGGACTCACCGCTAGCAGCGGGCGTGACTCAGGTGATGAACACGGTCTCAGCGTCCGACGATGGCAGCGGTGGTTCAGACCTGAATCCATCGAATAACACGGCGAGTGACGTGACGCCGATCGGTGGCTCAGGAGGGACGGGTCCCGACCTTGTGGTGACGAAGTCCGATGGCGGGATCGGTGCCGATGCAGGCGACGTGATTATCTATACGTTGACGCTGGAGAACGTAGGTAACCAGAACGCGTCTGGGGTGTCCCTGAGTGATGGGATTCCGTCCCACACGTCTTTTGATGCGGGCTCGAGCTCGTCGGGCTGGAGCTGTGCGGGTGGGAGCTGTAGTTTGCCGGTGGGAAGCTCACCGGTGGGCGTGGCATCTGAGACGTTCACCATCGGTTTTGTGGTGGACTGGCCGCTAGCCGCGGGTGTGACTGAGATCATCAATACGGTCTCAGCGGCCGATGACGGCTCAGGCGGTTCCGATCTGGATCCGTCGAACAACAGTGCGACGGAGCTGACGCCTGTTGGCGGCGATGGTGGCACGGGCCCTGACCTGTCGTTGACGAAGAGTGACGGCGACGTGAGTGTGGATGCCGGCGATGTGCTGGCATACACGCTGGAGATCGCGAACGGGGGTAATCAAGACGCCTCGGGCGTCGAGGTGAGTGAGCAAGTGCCGGTCGGGACGAGCTACTCATCTGGTGATAGCGATCCTCGTTGGTCGTGCGTTGGCATCTCTGCGGGCAGTCTCTGCACTCTGAGCCTTGGCGACGTAGCTGCAGGCTCAGCGGCAACGAGCGTAGCGTTCGGTGTGATGGTCGATGATCCATTAGCTTCGGGGCTGGTGGAGTTGTCGAATACGGCGTCGGTCGCCGATGACGGCTCAGGCGGTTCCGATCTGGATCCGTCGAACAACAGTGCGACGGAGCTGACGCCTGTTGGCGGCGATGGTGGCACGGGCCCTGACCTGTCGTTAACGAAGAGTGACGGCGACGTGAGTGTGGATGCCGGCGATGTGCTGGTGTACACCCTGGAGGTTGGAAACGTTGGCAACCAGAATGGCTCCGGGGTCGAGATCTCGGAGCAGGTGCCGGTGGGCACGACGTACTCCGCACCCGATAGCGACAGCGGGTGGGTGTGCTCCGCAGTCGCAGCGGGCAGCCGCTGCGTGTTGAATCTGGGTGAGGTCGCCGCGGGTTCGCCGTCTGCCGTCGTTTCATTCGGTGTGTTGGTGGACGATCCACTGGCATCGGGTCTGACCGAGCTGTCGAACACGGCGTCGGTGAGTGACGACGGCGCTGGCGGCGCGGATCTGAATCCGTCGAACAACAGTGCGACGGAGCTGACGCCGTTGGGCGGTAGCTCGGGTGTGGGTCCAGATCTTTGGCTGTTGAAGTCTGACGGCGACGTTAGCGTTGGCGCGGGTGAGGTGGTGGTGTACACGTTGGATCTGAGCAATGTGGGCAACCAACACGCTAGCGGTGTTGAGCTGACGGAGACGGTCCCGGCACATAGCCAGTTTGTGGCGGTCCAGAGTTCGAGCGGTTGGTTGTGCTCGGACGTGTCAGCGGGCTCGATATGTACGCTGCCTGCCGGGGAGGTTCTTGTCGGTGCTCCATCCGCTATCTTCACGTTTGCGGTTGAGGTAGTCGATCCGGTGCCGGCGGGTGTGCTTGAGCTGAGCAACACGGCTTCGGTGAGCGACGACGGCGCTGGCGGCGCGGATCTGAATCCGTCGAACAACACGGCGACTGTCGTGACTCCGTTAGTGCAGGGCGGTGTGGACCTGGTGGTCCTAAAGGAAGATCGCGGTGGCCTGGCCACCGCGGGCAAACCGCTCACTTACGACTTACTCGTGCGGAATATCGGATCTCGGGACGCGACGGGTGTGGTGTTGCTCGAGACGATACCGGAGGGCACGGAGGCTCCTGTTTGGGCC
>JAJCXQ010000261.1 GCA_029263355.1 Acidobacteriota bacterium
TAGTCGGCTTTGGCATTCCAATAGTCCCAGTCGACGACAGCGTCAGCGGGCAGGAAGCTGAGGAAGGGATTAGGACCGGGAGCCGGCATCACTTCGAGCTCGGCGTCGCTGTAAAAACGCTGTGCCGCGACCGGCGCAACGAAGGTGGAAATAGCCAGTAGAGCGACTAGTGCGAGCACAGTCACTCGGCGCGATTCAAATATGTTCACTCTCAGCTCCTTTGTTAATTGGCAGACGATCTCAACGATGGTGGGCGGGCGATCTGTAGGTGGATTCGTGGTGCAGAGATGATTTTAACACCTAAGCTGAGCGGTTCGACCCATCAACCGTGGCGGATGCCGGCGGGACGCCGGCGCTCCCGGTATGGGGCGCTCTCGAAAATGGTCGTGGCGGATGCCGGCGGGACGCCGGCGCTCCCGGTATGGGGCGTTCCCAGGCACGGCCCAAACCTTCTGCTCGCGCCTCGACATTTGGTGGAACATTTTCCCTGGAACTCTCGTCCTTACTGAAGACACTCCATTTCAAATGAGGACAATCCGTTGCGATTCAAGACCTTGCGACTCGAGACCCTGCGAGAGAAGACGGCGGGCTGGGAATTACCTGGCATTTCGGGTGTAGAGATCAAACTCGGCTTGCGGCTGATCCGCAAACAACCGATCCTGGCGGCGATTTCGATCCTCGCTTTGGGCCTGGGTATCGCCATCGCGACGACGGGCTTTTCGATGATGGATTCGATCCTCAATGGCAGCCTGCCGTTTGCCGACGGTGAACGCTTCGTGCGCTTCCAGGTGCGGTCGGTGCCGGAAGGTCGTTTCGCCCCCTTGGACCTCGACGTCTATCACCTGCTGCAAGAGCGCGCCGAAAGCTACCAGCACCTCGGAGCGATGGACGCCGGTCTGCGCAATATCGTCCATCCTAACGGTGAGGTCGACAGCGTGCAGGGAGCTTCGATCACTCCCTCGACGTTCCGCCACTTACCCTATTCGCCGATCTTGGGCCGCAATCTGCTGGCCAGCGATGGCGCCGCCGGTGCGACGCCGGTGGTGCTGCTGCGCGAGAGCTTGTGGCAGCGTCGTTATAGCTCGGATCCGGGCATCCTCGGCCAGGCTCTGGACATCCACGGCGTCGAGCGGACGGTGGTTGGGGTCCTGCCGGATACGGCGACGTTTCCGAACGACGGCGAGTTGTGGCTGCCCTTGGACGATCGCACCCTCGGTGGCAACCCCGAGACGGTGGCAAACAATTTGATGCCGGGACGCACATTGGTTTTTGGCATCCTGCGCCCCGATGTGGATCTAGAAACCGCCGACGCCGAGGCCCAGAGACTGTCAGGCCAGCTGCGCGCCGAGGTGCCGACGGAGGCCAAAACCCGCATGCGGCTGACGACCTATGTCGAGCCGCCAGAACAGGCGGTGACGATGGCGGCGATGATGAACCTGGTGCTGATTGCGGTGCTGGCGGTGATCGCCTCCAACGTCGCCAATTTGATCCTCACCCGCACCGCCTACCGTCGCGGTGAGCTCGCCGTACGCACCGCTCTCGGTGCTGGCCGGGGGCGCTTGATCAGCCAGCTGACGGTGGAGATGGCGTTGCTCGGCGTGCTGGCGATGGGTCTTGGCCTCGGCGCCGCGCAGATCGCCGTCAGTTATCTCGACCGCATGATGGTTGAGCTGCCGTTCTGGGCCGAGATCGCGATCAGCTCGCGCACGCTCACCTTTGTGGTGGGCATCACCGGCTTGATCATCCTGTTGAGTGGCGTGCTGCCGGCGATGAAGGCCACCGGTAAAAATCCTCTGTCGACGTTGAACGCCTCTGGACGCGGTGGCAACTTTCGCCTCAGCCGGTTCTCAGCCAGCATGATGGTGCTCGAGATGGCGCTGTCCGTCGCCATGCTAAGCGGCTCGCTGGTGCTGGCGCGGGGTTTCAGTGCCCATGCCGAGCACGACTTTGGATTGCCACGGGACCGCGTCCTCACCGCTCAGGTACGGTTTCCCGCGCACTTGCGTACCGACGCCGACGCAGACCCGCAGGCCGAGACTCGAGCCGCCACCCAGATCGACGCACCGGCGCCCGCCCTCCACCGTGTCGCCGACGCCCTCGAGACGATTCCAGGGGTCGTCGCCTCCGGTTTGACCACCAACCTGCCGCGCCACGACGCCAGCGAAAGCCTGATTCTGATCGAGACCTCCATCAACCACGAAACGGATGTCGCCACCGCGACGGCTGAGCCGCGACCGGCGCCGATGGTGAGAGTGACGCCGGGCTTCTTTGCCTCGTTGGCTGCCGACGCCACCCTGGGTCGACTGATCGAGCCCCTCGACCTCGAGCCCAACGCACCGGCGGTGGCTGTCGTCAACCAGCCTTTTGTCAGCAAATTTCTCGCCGATCGCCATCCCATCGGTCGCCGAGTGCGTCTGGTCGACCCGGACGATCCAGAGGCCGAGCCGCAGTGGCACGAGATCGTCGGTGTGGTGCCCGATCTCGGCTTGAGCGCTGCTGACCCCAAACGGGCCGCCGGTCTCTACCTGCCGATGACCAGCCAACCGAGATGGCTTTATCTAGCGATCCGCGGCAACGGCGACCCGGCTCGACTCGCCGGCCCGTTGCGCGCCGCCATCGCTGGGGTCGACCCCGAGATCCAACTGCGACGCACCCAACCGCTCGAAGACGTCAACTGGGACGAACGCGCCTTCATGACCAGCTTCAGCCAGTCGATGATCGGCATGGGCGTCACCACCCTCGTGCTGTCGCTGTTGGGCATCTACGCCATGATCTCCTTCGCCGTCACCCACCGCACTCGCGAGATCGGCATTCGCGTCGCCCTCGGCGCCAGCCACCGCCAAGTCCTCACCACCGTCACCGCTGGCGCCGCCCTCTACCTGGCCCTTGGCGGTATCCTCGGCAGCATCTCGGCGGCGGGTTACGTGCGCTTGCAAGACGCGATGCTGGTCACCCGCCTACCGACCGGTGAGCCCTGGGTGCTGCCCACCGTCGTCGCCCTGCTCGCTGTCGCCGGGCTGCTGGCCTGTTGGCTGCCGGCGCGTCGAGCGCTGCGGATCTTGCCGATGGAAGCGCTGCGGTTCGATTAGAGGGTGGGGCCGGATTCCGGGCTGATTTGCAACAAGTCGAGATTCGGATGCTTGAGTCCCATAGGGTGATTTGATGGAAGTCTTCTGATCGCATCAATATCTCTTTTCGTCGAGATTTGCATGCGGCTTAAGTCAGCACATCTCTGTTACATACACATCACCCTCTAGTGTCTCTCTAAAAGGGAGATCACTAGGGCAATTCCATCATCGGCTAACGGAGAGTACCGTCAGGTTGACCCGAGTGGGCGTCAGCTGACGATGCGGTCCGCAGGCGACCCCTCGCAGGAGGTTGGGATGACGAGTTGCGACTTTCAGAGAGCGGCGGAAGAATGCTCAAATGACGTGAAAGAGTCGAGGTTCGGGGGTGCGATGGAGCAGAGCGGCGGGTTGGGTATCGGGCCGTTGATCGAGCCTCACGGCTAACAACTCCCGGAATGACACAACATTCCCCAAAAGACATTACCAGCCCCCCTTTGACGGGGCTGCATCCAATAGCCTGGTCTGAGCTCGCCTAATGTTGGATTGAGGCGAGGGACCGTTAGCTTCTGCGTTGGTGCGCCCGGTTGCGGGGCGCACCACTTTCCAACTGCGCCTTGACCTCGCGCACGATCTGCTTGCTCAAATTGCCAGCAACGGCGGCCCGGATCAATTCGACGATCGCAGCCTCGGCCCACCGATTGTTGCGGAACTTGGCGATCAGATGAGCCATACTCGAGCTCATCTCGACAGCTTCTGCATTCTTGTCTTGCGCCAGAAGGGCAGCCAGCAGATCAAGCGTGATGACTGCGATCTGCAAGGTACTCTCGCGCTCCGCAAGAACAGCTTGCGCGGAACGCAAAAGTCGTTCAGATCGAGAGTAGCTGGCCCGCTGGTAAGCGACCAAACCCTGGGACCAGTGCAGCCTGGCTTGGTCTACCGCATGCTGCGAGCCAAAATGTTCGGCGCCGTTTTCCAGACAAAGCTCGGCGGCTTCCAGGTCACCTAATTGTTCGTGGGCATAGGCCAGATGTTGATACGCCGCGAGGTGGGTCCGGCGCAACACTTCGCCGGTGCCTGCAAGGTGGCCGAGGGCTTGCTCGAGATCGAGAATCGCGCCCTCGTAGTCACCGGCGTAACAGTGCATCATGCCATGGTCCACCAGTGCTCGGCCCATATCCGTGCGAGAACCAAGACGCGTGAACATCACCAGCGCTTCGTTGAGCAGCATCAAGGCACGTTCGAACTGCCCAAAGTCCTTGAGCAGGTACGACGACCGAATCAACAGATTCGCCGTCTCTTCCCGCATCTTGGCGCGCCGCGCCAGCACCAATGCCTTGCGGAAGGCCCGTGCAGCACTGGTGAACTCTGCTTTGTGACGACGGGCGGACCCGAAGACCGCGAGCGCCAGGCAATAAAGGGCGAGCCGGTCCCGCGCGCTACCCGGGAGGGTCGGGATGAAGTCGGTGAGGACAACCGTAGCGCGCTTGGCGGCAGCCGGGGCGTGGTCGTAGCGCAAGGAATCGAGATGCTCCAGATAGCCCCGGGCGAACGCCAGGCTGCGGTAACGACTCGTTTTACGCAGACGACGATCCTGCTCACGAGCAGGCAGCGCGGCAAACTCCGCGACATCGTCTGCACCCGCCCGAGCGCGACTGGGGGCGGGCTCAACTCCGAGATCGGTCGTAAACGGCGCCAACGCTGAGAGGCCTACGGACTCGAGCTCCGCGGCTGGGAACTCCGCTGCCACCAATTCTGCGCTGGCACGCTCGATCCTGAGCCAGGCCGCGTCGCGGTCACTCGGCATCTCGAGCTGGGCCAGAAAGTCATCACTCTGCGGACAGATATCCAAGGCCTGGGCAAAAAAAGAACGAGGATCGAGCCCCAACAAGTCGACGGCTTGCAGGAAAGTATCGAGCCGAAAGCTCCGCTGGCCCGAGAGCATCTTGTTGAGATAACCCTCGCTGAGGCCAAGGGCCGCCTCGGTCTCGGCGATACGCCCCCACCTACTCCGCAGCTCGCGCTGCAGACGCTTGACCAGCTGTCGCTGTACCTCCGCCCACTCCATGAACATGCACTTTACCATAACTATTTGCGTATTGCGCTGGGCGACCCCTCACCACACTTGCCGCCCAGACGAAGAGACGAGCCATACCGACAGACTCCGTTGTGTCGGTGATGCCTCGACCCCGCCACGATTGGCCGTCGGTGCGCCGCAAGGTGCTTCGGTGCGCCGCACAACCTTGTGAGATCCTGCTGCCGTGAACGAACCACAGCAAACTTTCGAAGCTGGGGACCTCCCTGCAAACTCGCCATGACCATGTAGGGGCCCGACCTTGTGTCGGCCCTCCAGTTTCGCGACGAGTGGGAGCGATCATCAGGAGACTTGAGTCGAACGCTTGACAGTATAGCTTCTACAGCATAGTAATTATGCTGATCTAAACTACTCCAGAGCCATTGATGATTTAGCCTCAGTGGAATGAAGAACGAGGAGGAACTCATGTTGAAGCGTTCTATGTTGGTAGCGATAGCTAGCCTAACGATGGGTTTTGGCGCCGCGACGGTCGCAGCTCAACCCTGCACACCTCCAAACTGCCTCGACGTCAACATGGATGCTGCTCTCGAAGGCGAGTTCGGGCTCGAGGTTGTTATGGGTGGAACCAATGCAACTTTCCTCGCCGACGCGACGCCGGAGCAAGAGGGGGTTTATCGACTCGACTTCCTCATCGCCCACAACGACATTACGATGGACAACAACACCTTCCATCATGTGTTGATGACCCGTCAGGCGGGTGTCGGCAACATCCTCAGACTCACGATGCAGCGTCTGAACGATCAGTACAAGCTCGTTTGTCGAGTCAAGCGGGACACGGGCGGAACCTACTTCTGCGGCAAGTTCAACATTGCGTCGGGCACCACTCGAGTCGGCGTCGAGTGGGTGGCGGCCAGCGGTCCTGGGACGAACGATGGCCAAGTCACCCTCTCGAAGGGCATCAACATCAAGTTCGAACGTCTCGATCTCGACAACAGCACCCAGGCTATCGACACCGTCCGCTTTGGTCTGCCTAGAGCCAACTCGACGATGGCAACCACTATGGGTTCCTTTTACCTCGACTCGTTCGGCTCGTTCCGCACGCTTGAACCCTAGGGCTCGCACAAGAATAACTTCCGCGGCGTTGCAGACCGGATCCCATTCGTTGGGTTTGAGGCGGAAGCCGCTCTCCCCAAGCCGCAGAGACCCGGTTTGAGCCTCGATCCGGGTCCCCCCAGCGTCCCTTCACCCGGTTTTATCGTCGATCCTGGTCTCCCCAGCGTCCGGGGACCCGGATTGAGCGTAATTCCTGCTCTCCCCAGCGTCAGAGGACCCGAATCGACGCTCGATTTGGGTCTCTGAGCCTCGAGGACCGCGGGTTTGACCCTCCCGCGTGGTTTCGGGACGGTGGTGAGCACCACGGTGTTTGACGTTGGGAGTGTGACGGTGTGACGATGTGACGCAGTTTCATACCGCCAGAAGTTTTTGTTATCTCTTCCCTCGCTAAACAATAGTTTCTATATGGGTTGGAATCTGCGTCACACCGTCACACCGTCACAGACCAGGCGATGCCTTGCCGGGTCTTCTCGCCAGTGTGCAGACAACGACCGTCGAGCCTGCGACCACGTATTGAGCGCAGGATGCTGCCCAACTTGACCGGCGTCGGCAACTCACCGGCACGTAGCCGCGGGACGAGGTCTTCGAGGGCGGAACGCAAGGTCTCGTACTGTAGAGCGTTGTCCTCCAGAGTCCGCAAGATCTGCCGGACGGTGGCGGCGCCGCCGAGGCTGGGCAGGACTTCTTCGAGACCGGCG
The DNA here is from genome assembly GCA_029263355.1 of Acidobacteriota bacterium. Lineage (GTDB taxonomy): Bacteria > Acidobacteriota > Thermoanaerobaculia > Multivoradales > J023 > JAAELT01. Next base: position 6,912 of record JAJCXQ010000261.1, read on the forward strand.
AGCAGGCGGGCTTCAGCAGCGCCACGAGGGTTGACGGTGGCGGCGACGTCTTGATTGATGGACGCGGGGTCGGGTAAACCGAGCCACGCCACGGTGTTGCGCACCAGATCGGACCAACCTTCAAACGAGCCCCAAGGTTTGAGCTGCTGATCGGGACGCCCGGCGTGGTGGTAACCGGTGAGTAAGGTGAGGGCGGCAGGCAACAGCCGTGGACGCTCGGCGATCAGCCACTCGCTGAGCCGCGGATGACGGAAGCCGCCGCGATGTTCGGGCTTCTCCTCCGGCGACTCGAGTCGAATGTGTAAACAGCGCCGCGGCATGTCGCCGGTGAGCTCGATGTTGTTGCCGGTGACGTACCAAGTGATCGCCAGCGGCAGCTCGAGGTCGACGTTTTGGCCGAGCAGACGATCGGCCCAGCTGGTGGCGGTGCAGGCGAGGTCGAGGGTGGGCGAGCCGAAGGCGCCGGTGACGTTGTCGATCACCACCAGTTGGCGGGCCTTGAGGGCGATCGAGGTGATTTCCTTGCGCAGCTCGCTCTCGTCGCGGGCGTAAGGCATGCGGGGCGCCGGCCGACCGGTGACGATCAGGTGGCAGACATCCGCCAGCAAGCTCTTGCCGGCGCCGCGCACGTTGGCGTCCACCAGATTGACCGGCGACGGACCGACGAAGGCAAAACGCGCCAGAGGCGTCAGCAGCGCCGCCAGCCATCCCGCGAAGTGAGCTTCGCTGGCGAAAGGAAAGTCGCACACCGCCTCGGTGATCGACAGCAACGCCTCCTCACATTGATCTGCAGTCGGCATCTCCGGCACCGCCTCGAAGTCGATCTGCGGGGCCAGGTACAGCCCACTCGTCGGATCGTAGCCGGGGGTCTGCAGGACGCTGCCGTCGCTCCGCAACACCGGCCCTTCGACCACCCCCTCGAGTCGCGGTAGGCGCGGCCAGTCGAAGCGTCCGAGAATCGCCTTGGAGACCCAAGCTGGGGGATGTACGGGTCGCCAGTGAATACCGTTTTTGGTGCGCTTGGCGAGTTGGAACTCGCAGTGGGTGGCGAGCAGCTCACGCATTCGCGCGTCCAGAACCTGTCGCGCCGCCGGGGCTTCGAGCGAGCGATGGATGGGGTGAGTGGCGTCGTCGGAGGCGGCTGCCGAAGTGGCTGGCACCTCGTCTGCCGAAGCGTCTGCCGAAGCGGCTGGCACCTCGGACGCTGGGGCTGCCGAAGCGGCTGGCACCTCGGACGGCACCTCGGACGCAGGGGCGCCATCGCGCCATTGGACAACCTGCACCAAGGCGCCACCGCGCCGGAAGAGGTTGAGCTCACGATCGGCGACCGCCGCCAGTGCCTGGTCGGCGACTTCGTTCTCGAGATGGCTGACCGGGATCGGCTCGCGGCCAGCCCCGCCGTTGTTGGAATCTCCACCGGCGCTATCTCCACCGGCGCCATCTCCACCAAGACCGTTGACGAGGCTCCCCCGCCGTCGACCGAGGACGATGGGGCTCTTGATGTGGCCGCGGTGTTGGCAATGCTGGCAGTGCTCTTGCCAGGCGCCGAGATCGTCGGCAATCTTCTGACAGGTGAAAGGACGCGAGCGCGGGCCGAGGGCGTGGTCCAGCTTGCGGTCGGTTTCAGCCGCGTCGTAACGCGGGTAGTTCCGGCTCATGCGATGACCCAACGCCCGACCGTCCAAAATCACCCCGGAACCCAACATCAGCATACAGCGGACGAGAATCGTCAACGCGGCGAACCAATGGATCTCCGACAGCGTCCAGCTGTTTTCGTGACAGGCCCGCAGCCACCCACAGCCGTCAAAAACCGGCCCGAAGTCTGACGGCGGGCCACTGTCTAGAGCGGCACTGTCGAGGATGGCACTGTCTACAGCAGAGCTGTCGAGGGCGGCACTGTCGAGAGCCGCACTGTCGAAGTTAGCGCAGTCGGCGCTCGAGCCGTTGCCCGCCGAGGTCTGCCGCACCAAGGTCTGCCGCACCAAGGTCTGCCGCGCCGAGGTCTGCCGCACCAAGGTCTGCCGCGCGGGAGGTTCCGCCAACAGATCGAAGTCGGCGCCGTGGTAGCGGACGCCTGGATCGAGGTGCTCGATCACGGTCTCCCGCGGCGCTCCCGTCTTGTGGTTCAAGGTGCCCGGGAGCCGCAGAACCCGCGCCAGCTCGGCGGTGTGGTCCACCGACCAACCGCGGGCTCCGGCTTCGCGCTGCACCGCCCACTGGACCCGCCGCAACAGGCTACGGGCGGCGTCGCGAGCCTGGTCGTTATCGAGGATCCGAACCTCTTGCATGAGCCAGTAGACGTGGAAGCCGCCACCGCTCCACACAATAGCCGACGGTGGCCGCGGCACCGCTGCCAGCAGACCGAGGGCCGCGTCACGATTCGGCGGCAGCGTGCCGCTGCTGTGCCCCGGCCCGGCGACGTCGAGGTCAACCCACAACGCCGGCAGGGTAAGGGCAGTGTCCTGGCGGCCACGCACCGTGCTTTCGGTAGCCTTGGGCCGGGTCTCACGGGCCGCAGCGAGGGCGCTGGCGCGATCCTGCAAGGCAACACCGAAGAAGACGTTGTGATCGGCGCGCAGGGCTTCGGCCTGGCGGGCGGCGGCGTCCACCGAGCTCAGCCAGTAACTGCGCGACGTTTTGCCGATCTTGGGCCGCGTCCACAACACGAGCTCTGGAGCCCCAGCGTCCCGATCAAGACCGGCATCCCGCATGAAGTGGTGGAAGGGCTCGGGGTAAAGCGCGGAGAGAAACTCGTGACTGGTTTGAGTCATGACGGCTTGGACCTGGAAAGATCGAGGTTGAAGTTGGCGAAAGAAAGGCCGGCGCCCGCGATGTGGAAAACCAACAAACCACGGGGGCGCCGGCCGAGTCGGTCAGGAAAGGAGGACTGACCGACTCCAGAGAAAGGGCCGGTTCTCTAGCCGGCTCAAACGGAACCCGACGCGGACCTCCCAGCCCGTGAGCTGTCGTCGGTAGAGGACTCACCGTCGGTCAGGACCTCAGGTATCGGCGGCTCCGGCGGCGGGTCTGGAGCGGTCTCCTGTCCCGACGGCCCGGGGGGCTCCGTCTCGTCCTGAGTTGGCTCGGCATCGGGCGGCGAGTCGTCCTCAGAAGTCTGAGGTTTCGGTTTCGAGCCGCCGCTGGACGGCCGTAGACGCTGCGCCAGGTAGTCCCGGCCGGCAACCTCGTAGAGCGCCTCGAGGAACCGCGAGCAACGCCCGTAGATGCGCTCGAACTCCTCCACCGCCCGGTTCTTGGCCTCCTGGGTGCGCACCACCTCACGATGGGCCTCCGAGATGTTGAGCAAGGACACCGTCAACTGTTCGAGATCCGGCGACAGCGCCGCGACCCAGGTTGCGATGTCAACCGCAACGCCGTCATCACGACGCGGGGGCGGCAGAAAGCCAGGGGCGGTGAGGCGCTGCACAATCCGAGCGGTCATACGCCGCACGGTCAGCGGGTCTTTCGGGATACGGACGCCGATGCCGAGGATACGCTGGCAGGTACCGACACCTGCGTATTCCGACGATTCCGACCACCCATTCCGACGCAAAGCGACCAGTAGCCTGAGCGAGTCGATGTGGGGGCCCTCCTCGGGTTAAAAGTGGTCGGCTTGCGCCGCCGTTTGGGGCATCATCTTAGTGTACGTGGTC
>JAJCXQ010000262.1 GCA_029263355.1 Acidobacteriota bacterium
CCGTCACCGTCACCGTCACCATCGTCACCGTCACCATCGCAGCCCGAGATGATGGCGCCTACCTGGTTCAGCGATCTGACCAAAAGTCGCTACAGGGACGCGCAAAGGGCCTGGACATGGACGAGTTGACTCTCCGCCACCGAAGTAAAGGTGAGGCCCCAGCCTCGGTCGCCGGTTTGGACACCACCAGCATCCGTCGCGCGATCCCGCCATACCCGCCAGACCTCGAGTCCGGAGTTGGACCAATATCCCCCGGCCAAAACCCTCTTGCCCTCTGGGCAGATCGCCGCAACATGGCCGATCGTGCCCGGTGCTTCCGTCGTATTGGCCTGGACCAATTCGTAGCCCGGCCAGTCTCTCGATGACTCAGCCCCAGATCGACCCCCGTTTCGGCCCCCGGACGGTCTTTCGAACAGTGATCGAGAGCCGAGTCGCTACTGCAACCCCTGTGGCAGGGTCACAGCCCCTGTGGCAGATCCACCGTCGCGCTACCCCAGAGCCCGGAGGCGACATCTTCCACGGTGACGGCTAGGCGGGCGTTGGGGGCATCTCGCCACTCGGTCGGAAAGGTGTAAATCCAACCCGCGGAGGCCTCCTGCAAGGTCTCTTGCCGGTGCTCTACCGACGGTAGGTCGTCACCCGCCAAAACTCCGATCGACACACGCAGGGTCGAGCCGGGGCGCACCAAGCCTGCCAGATCGGCAAAGTGCACGGTCGCCTCGACATCGGCACGTAACTTCTTGCCGTCGCCGGGAGCCGGGGCTCCGATGTCGAGATCAATCGCCAACTCACCTTGTTCGGCGACGCCACCCAGCAAGCGGCGCACCCGCGCTTCGGCTTGCCCCTCGGAGGTCGCCGCGGTGATTAACTGGGTGGTCGCTATCTTGACCCCTGCGCGCGCAGGTTGCAGATCGAGAGCATGGGACGCTCCATCAGGAGCCCGATCGACTTGATAGGTCAACACGTACCAACCGGTGGTCTTGTCCAGAGCGCGCTCCAACCCAGCCGGACCAATCACGACGTCGCCACCGGAGGGCTCCGCCAGATTGCGCTGGGAATCGATGGGATCGAGCAGCAAGTAACTGGAATCAACAGCGTGCACGGTGTCGGTACTGGCGGTGAGGAATGACTGGAACTTGTCGGAGCGGGAGTCCGCCCCGGACGTCGAACTGCCGACAGTCTGCCCTGCCACCGCCAAAATCCGCCAACCCGTCGCGGCCAGCTCACGACCCAGGTGGTTGACGCTGCCCGCCTTCTTGAGCGACCTCAAGTCTTCCCGGAACTGAAAGGTGTTGTGAGGCTCGAGCTTTTCGATCCATGGCGCATAGAAGGCCAACGGATCTTCGTCGAACCCAGCGCCGACCACCACCAGTAACCCGGCTCGCTGACCGGTTTCTCGCTGTGCCCAAAACCGCAGCTGGTCAAGCGCCCGCGACACAATGATGTGCTCCTCACCCGCCGACGACCGCGCCGCGAAGGTGACCTTGGAACTCTCGATCCCCTTGCTCAGCCCATCCTCTCCGACACTACCCTCGGTAAACCGATTGGGGATCTGCCGAACGTCTTGCACGAACCGCTGACGGATTCGCTCGATTGCGTGCCTCCCGGTCTTGCGGCCAGCGAGCTCATCCAGAACCTCTGAAACCTGCGCCAGGTCACGGGTAGGGCCGACCAACGAGCGCACTTGCTCTTTCTCGGCCACCACCACTTCCACCGGCCCCATGGCGGCGAGGCGTTCGAGCTGACCGGTGACCGCACGAAGTGCCTGCCGCTGGTCGAAACCACCGCCGACGGTCCGATTGACATAAATCGCAACCGGAAGATCTTTGCTCTCTTCTTGCGGTTCGGTTCGCGAGGAATCGCCAGTGGGCTCGATCGGCTCGATCGGGGTTTGCCCGGCTCCCCCCGAAACCGGCGCCAGGCCGAGCACGGTGACGGAGGCGCCATCTTCCAACAGGGTGAAGTCCGCTGTGGTCAAGTCACGCACCGGGGCGCCCCCGGCGTCAACCGCACTGACCACCACCGAAACAGCGGTGATATCGAGTCGATCGGCCGTCAACCCTGCCAAATCCGGCGCCGGGTCCGGTAGCTCGGCCCGTGCCCAAACCGGCTCCATGTTGACTGCGGAATTCTCGCTATGCCCCGCCAACCGCACTCCCGCCGGCAAGGTTGCCGCCAGCTGCGCCGGATTCTGGGGCGACGAGAACCAGGCGACACATTGCCCATCGAGGACATCTCGCACCGTCCTCAAGCTACGGGACATCGACTCCATGTTGAGAGCTGGCAAACCTTCCGGCCAGCCGTCCTCGCGGCGTTTGCCGTTGCGCAAGACCACCAGCGGGACATTGACCTCGGCCAGATAGGCTTGTGCCTGCTGCGGGCTGAAGCGACTCCCGTCGCGTTTTTGGACATTGTTGCCGAGAATCAGCACTACAGCCCGGCGCCTGGGCCCGCCGGCGGCGACCAAGCCGGACGCCGCCACCGCATCGGCGATTCGCGGCTTACCAGGGACTTCAGCCAGGCCGTATCGGAACAGGAGATCGAGCCAATTCGGGCGGCCTTGGCCAAACCCATTGACCCTATGCAGCCCCTCGTCAGGGGCCACGTACCATAAGCGCTCAGCATCAAAAATGGTCGCTTTGGCTTTGAGCCAAGAATTCTTGGGCTCTGGCTCGCTGTCCTCCGCCCCCTGACGGACCATCGAGTCGAAGGCCTTGGTTGCGGCTCCAGAGGTGTTCGCTAGCCGGCCGGTGTTCCAGCCGGAGTTGCGCAGGGGGACGTAGTGTGCTTCAGGATCGAGCACGAGCACCACTTCGAAGCCACTCTTCTCCAGCTTCTCGACCCCTTCCGGCCACCCCGCGGCGCCGGTCTCGCAAGGGACTTGCGCATCGGCCATCAAGGGCACGGCGTTGAGTCCTACCGACGCCGAGTCCCCGAATCCACTCAGGGTCTTCACCGCTTCGACACGGCGGCCGTCGGGGAACACCGCCATCCCGACCAGAACCTGCCCGGCATCTCCCCGTTCCGCATCCGGACAGGGAAACCGCACCGCGCGGCCATCGGAGGAGACCTCGGTTTGGGAACCGGTGAGAGTGACCTCGAGCTCAACCGGATTCTGCTGCTGTGGGTGAGCCCAGCTGATGCGGGCGCCACAGACTTTACCCGAGGGCTTCACCAGATTCAGCACAAGCTCGGCCTCTTGCCCGGGCCGATTCAACCACCGCTCGACCCGCTCACTATCTCGCACCAGCTCCAACAGATGCAGATGGGGATCCGGACCGAGATCAACTGTGCAGGCAGGTGACGAGGCCGACAATTCACACGCCCGTTCGCCGTTCAAAAAGAGCTCCGCTGGCTGCCCTTGCGCCCCGAGGGCGACCTCAACCTTCAACTCGCCAACAACCAGCCCGGTCGGGTAGGTCAAAATCCTCATCGGCTCTTGGGCGGCGGCGATTGCGCCTCCCAGCAGCTGCGTCCCCACCAGCAGTATCCCGACTAGCTGCGTCCCGACCAGAAGTGCCCCTGACAGCAACCTCTTTGATACCAAGCTTCTCACCAGGCTACACGCGGATCTCATGACAGGTCTCCTTTTAGCTCAAGCCTCTGCGATCTGCACCTCGATCTCTTTCCACTTCCCTTGCCAGAAGCGTCCCATCGACAACACACAGCGCATGAAATGCCCTAAAACAATCGCCAGCCAGATATCGGCTGGCTGCAGCCCCCGAAAGACATCGATCACAGCACAGATGCTCAGAGGCAGAATCAACTGGGAGATCACTGAGATAAACATCGGACTGCGGGTATCGCCGGTGCCCTGAAGACCGCCGGTATAGCTCAAGGCAACCGTCAGGAAAACACCCGAAATACTGAGGTACACCAAGAGCTGTTGCCCCAGACTTAGCACCAACGGATCCTCCATACCAAAAGCGCCCATCAGCGCCCGCGGTACGACAAGAAAAAGTAATCCCATCGGCACAGCGATCGATAAACCCAAGAGTGCTGATGAGCGCGGAGCGATCGCCGCCCGTTCGGGCTGATCAGCCCCCAGGTTTTGGCCAGCGACCGTTGCCGCGGCGGCCAACAATGCTGTCGACGTCCAGGTGATGACCGAAAAGAGCTGTGTATAGCCGATCGCGAAAGCAGCCTGCGCCTCAGCGCTCTGTTCGAGCGAACCGACGTAACGCATCATCAGCACCCCGCCGATGTTCATGGCGATACCTTGGAAACCGGTCGGCAAGCCGAAGCGGAACACTTGCGAGATGATCTTCCAATCTGGCTTCCAACTCTCGAGCTCGGTGAATCGCACTACCAAAGAGCCCTTGAAGACCAAATAAAAGGCACGCAGCGCCACGATGCCTGCGGCAATCACCGTACCCATCGCAGCACCGCGAGTTCCGTAGGCCGGAATCGGCCCCAAACCGCGGATCAGGATCACATTCAGGACCAAATTCAAGACCGTCAGCATGATGCCCAGCCGCATCGGAGTCCGTGCGTCTCCAGCGGCGCGAAACGCTCCGCCGAACATAAAGAAATGCATCAGGCCGAGGCTGAAGACGAAAAGAATCCGCAGGTAAGGTAAAGCCTGCTCCTGGACGCCTGGAGCAGCATGGACCAAGCCGAGGAGCTTGGGCGCCAGGAAATAGCCGAGGGGGGCAAAAACGAACAGGCCGATGAAGGTCGAGGTCAGAAAAACCTGATACACGACCCGATTGACTTTTTCTTTTTGGCCAGCGCCAGCAAAACGCGCCACCAACACCGCCATTCCGGAATACAGCGAGCTGATGAAAATCACTACAACGATGAATATCTGCCAGCTGACCCCGATCGCGGCATTGGCCTGAAACCCGACATAGTGCCCCACCATGGCATGGTCGACCAAGCCCTGAAAACCGGCGAACAAATTCTGCAGCATCGTCGGCCAAGCGATCGCCCAAACTGCTTTATGGATTGGGCCTTCGATGATCGAACGATCAAAGGTGGGTGATTCGGCCATATTCAGGGCAGGCTTAGGTGGTGTGAAATCCCAACTTCGAGTGTTCGCGGACTCGGGAGAACGCTCCAGGGAAAGGCGTCTCGCGAGCGCAGACCGCGCATGCGGTGTTCGAACAGCAGTTACGGACAGAAGTATAGTGGGGTTTCAGAGCCACCAAAGGGCCGGGGGCGCCGTCAGGGACGGACTGCCCCCATGCAGGGTTTGTAGGGACACCCTTCATGACCGCCCGGCCGGCCTCGTGGACGATCTAATTAGTTCCCGTCCAGTACGATCGATCGCCGGTCGAGTGTCGTGGGCTGCGCTCGGCCTGCGTGACTCGCCAGACCGGTATCAAGATGCGCAAGCTCAGCTTGATCAATGGTTTGTCCAGTTCATTGATCGTGCTTGCTCAAACATCCTCGGCCGTGCTCGCTCCACACGCTCGACCTAACTAACTCGCAAACGGTGTCTCTGAGTGGTGCGATCTAGTCAATGCTCGAAGTTGCTGGACAGCGGCGCCACATCTTCGGGCCGCTGGTCACCGAACAGCAGGCGGCCGTCGCGGTACGAGGCGTCACACAACGCCAGCGCCAGAACCTCACCCAGCTCTCGCACCGGTGTGACCTCGATCATGTCCAGAACTTCCGTCGGCAAGTCTTCGAGATCGCGGTGGTTGTCCTGCGGCAGGATGAAGCGACGGATGCCTGCACGGACGCCGCCAAGGATCTTTTCTTTGACTCCGCCGATCGGCAACACGCGACCGTTGAGAGTGATCTCTCCGGTCATCGCCAGATCGTGACGCGCGGGTCGGCCGGAAAGGCTCGAGACGAGTGCCGTCGCCAAGGTGACACCAGCAGAAGGACCGTCTTTGGGGATGGCGCCAGCTGGCACGTGGATATGCAGATCTCGATCGAAGCCTTCAGGATCGATGTGGAGCGCCGCGGCATTGGAGCGAGCGTAGGACCAAGCAGCTCGTGCCGACTCTTTCATCACGTCCCCGAGTTGACCAGTCAGCACCAGCTCACCTTTGCCGGGCATGGTGGTGGCTTCGACGAACATGATGTCGCCCCCCGCCGGGGTGTAATACATGCCGGTGGCAACGCCAACTTGATCTTTCTGCGCCATCTTCTCGGGATGGACTTTCGGACGTCCGAGAAGTTTGGAGACATTGTCGGCATCAACCTGCATGGACTCGATCTCGCGGGCCGCGATTTTGCGTGCGACTTTACGCGCCAGGCGCCCGATCTCCCGTTCGAGCTGACGCAGCCCAGCTTCACGGGTGTGTTCAGAGATGACCTTGGCCAATCCGGACTCGGTCAGATCCATCTGGTCCGCGGTCAAACCGTTGCGTCGCAGTTGGCGGGGAATCAAATACTGTGCCGCGATGGCGAGCTTTTCACCTTCAGTGTAACCGGAGAACTCGATCATCTCCATCCGGTCGAGCAGTGGCCCGGGGATGTTTTGTAAGAAGTTGGCTGTACACACGAAAAGCACTTCGCTCAGATCGTAGGGGATACCCAGATAGTGATCGGTGAAGGAATCGTTCTGCGCTGGATCGAGGACCTCAAGGAGCGCCGACGCGGGATCTCCTTGATACGACATCCCCAACTTGTCGATCTCATCGAGCAGAAACACCGGGTTCTTGGTGCCAGCTTGTTTCATCCCCTTGATGATGCGACCGGGCATGGCGCCGACATAAGTCCGGCGGTGACCGCGGATATCCGCTTCGTCACGGGCCCCGCCAAGGGAGATCCTGACGTACTTGCGACCCATAGCACGGGCGATAGACTTCGCCAGCGATGTCTTGCCGACACCCGGGGGACCGACGAAAAGAAGAATCGGTGCTTTGGCGATGCCTTCGTCCTGGTGCGAGGAGTCTGCCGCGGCTGAGGCCTGAGCATCTTCGAGCACGGCTAGCGAGCTCGCAGCCTCGGTTGCAACATCTGGTGACACTACGTCTGGTACCGCTGCGTCTGATGACGCCTCCGGCTCGTCCTTTCGCCGTTCTTCAGTTTCGAGCCGAAGCTGGTGAACCGCGAGAAATTCGAGGATACGATCTTTCACCTCGTCCAGGCCGTAGTGGTCCTCATCGAGGATTCTCGACGCTTCCGGCTGGTCCAGGCGTTCGTCGGTGCGCTCCGACCACGGCAGCTCGGCGACGGTCTCGAGATAGGTCCGGACCACCTGCGCCTCCATGGCTTCGCGACCAAATCGGCTCAACCGTCGTAACTCACGGTCAACCTCTTTGCGGCCTTCCGGCGGCAAATCGAGGGCTTCGAGCTTGGCGCTGAGCTCCGCCAAATCGTCGTCGCCGTCACCTTCGTCGAGCTCCTTCTGGATCGTTCTGAGCTGTTCGCGGAGAAAAAATTCCTTTTGTCGATCGCCGAGCTCTTCTTGAACCTTGGACTTGAGATCCGCCTGCGCGTCAACAATCTCCAACTGACGCTGCACGTGGATCAGGACTTTACGCAAACGTTCCTCGACCGACAGGGTTTCGAGCAACTCTTGACGCTGCGCGATCGGAATATCGATAAAGCCCGCCACCAAATCGGCAAGTCGACCAGGATTCTGGATACCTGCCAAGACTTGCTGCACCGCGTCTTCCGCCAGCCCGGCTTTCTGACCCAGCTCGGCGGCACGCATGCGGGCTTCGCGATAAAGCGCCACAAACGCCGCATCATCAGGGTTGGCCGGCTGCATGTCGTCGACCACCCTAACGATCGCCTGAAGGTAGCCTTCAGGCGATTTTTCGTAACGCATGGCGATACCGCGCTGGGTTCCATGAAGCAAAAGCTGGACACCGGACAGGGTACGCTGCACGTGGTCGATGCGTGCGATCGTTCCCATGAGATGAAGACTATCCGCGGTGACGTCACTAGTGTTTTGACGCTGAGCCACCGCCAAAACCAACGATTCATCCTGTCGCTTGGCTGCCTCCAAGGCCTTGAGAGTCGCTGGCCGCCCGGCGGCGATCGGCATCGTAACGCCCGGAAACAAGAGCAGCTCGCGCAGCGGCACAATCGGTAAGACCTGGGGATCTATATCTGGCATGAGATTCATCCTCTCGCATCGTCTAATGAGTTGCGGGTTCCGTGGAGCCGCCCGAAAATGTCCGACGTGGACACGGGCCAATCCTCGGTCGCCGCCTCGAATCAGGCGGAGTGTCTGCCGGTGACCACGTTACTGTGGCTTGTTGCCGTGGCTCGTTAGTGGCTCGTCACCGTGCTCCGCTCGAGGGCGCGTCGTTCGTTTAGTGTCAACGCGCTTCACCCAGGCGATATTCCCGTGGACTGAGAGGCTGCCCTCACGGGCGAGCTGCCATCCCCCGGTGCCGCCAGCGAAAACGGATGATCTCCGCGATCATCCGCGGCGGATCGACCAGCGCTCGCACCCTCGAATCGGGGGAGTTCACCCAAACGATCCCAACTTCGGCGACACGATAGCCGAGACGTCGAGCGAGCCAAACCAACTCGACATCGAACGCGAAGCCGGGGCTGACCATCTTCTCGAAGAGCTCGCGGGCAACATCACCCTCGAGCAATTTGAAGCCACACTGGGTGTCTTTGACATTCCACACTCCCGCCAGCCGGATCAGCTTGTTGAACGTCTTGCCCATCAACTCACGGTAAATCGGCTGATGCTTGCGAATATCAGCTCCGTCCACCGCCCGACTGCCGAGAGCTATCGAAACCTGGTCCAAAAGCGGTTCAAGCTTGGCCAACTCCTCGATGGGGGTCGAAAGATCGGCGTCGGTCATCAAGACCTGGCGTCCGCGGCTGTTCAGCACACCCCGGCGCACGGCAGCACCTTTGCCTCGGTTCTGGGGCAGCCTCAACAACTGCACGCCGAGATCAGCCAGCCCCGCGACGACGGCTACAGTGTCGTCCGTGCTCCCGTCGTCGACCACCAGAATTTCATAGGCACGTCCACGATCCCTCAGATAGCGGCTGATCTTCTCAAGACTCGCCGCGATCCGTTGGGCTTCGTTGAACGCCGGAATGACGACGGAAAGCTCGGGAAGAGAGGGCATATCGAAACGCCTTGCGGCAGGAAGGGACGCCGGATACTATCAGCTCGGGCTCTATTCAGGGCCTGGTTGGAACCAGTTCCATAGATACATCTCGAGGAGGTTACGTCATGGCTGATGGTTATCCGCTACAAAACACGTTGCCCGTTTCCAGGTTGGGCGTCGATTCCAGGGCGACCTTCATCAACCGCACCTATCAACACCTGCTCGGAGCGATTGTCGGCTTCGCTGCGATCGAGGTTTTCCTCTTCACCTCGGGTCTGGCAGAAACCATAGCGCGGGCGATGTTCTCTATCCCTGGCGGCTGGTTGGTGATCCTCGGTGCCTTCATGATCGTCGGCTGGCTGGCGAGTCGCACTGCACATACTTCAACGTCCCTCGGTGCCCAATACGCCGCCCTGGTTGGCTTTGTTGTGGCCGAAGCGATCATTTTTGTCCCGATGCTGTACCTGGCGGAGGCCCAGGGCGGTGGCGTGATTCAAAGCGCCGCGATGGTGACCCTATTGGGCTTCGCCGGCTTGACCGCCGTCGCCTTCGTGACTCGCAAGGATTTTTCCTTTCTCGGCAGCCTGCTGCGCTGGGGCTTCGTCGTCGCCTTGGTGCTGATTGTCGCCGGCGCTATTTTCGGCTTCCAGCTCGGCACGTTCTTTTCGGTCGCTATGGTGGGTTTGGCCGGCGCCGCGATCCTCTACGACACGTCGAACGTGTTGCACCACTTCCCCGAGGACCGTTATGTCGGCGCTTCGCTGGAGCTCTTCGCCTCAGTTGCGATGATGTTCTGGTACGTGCTGCGGATTTTCATGTCACGCGACTAGCAAAAGACCATCCGCGTAGGGGTGGACCTTGTGTCCACCCTGTGCGGGGCCCACACAAGGTCCACCCCTACAGGGATCGTAAAGGTCGGCCCCTACAGGAATCGCAGGATCCGCAAACAGCTCAACCTCACAGTCGGTGTAGGTTGGCGTCTTTCATCGCCTCATGCGCCTCACGGTCGAGATCCCGCTCACGGGATGCCTGGCGTTTGTCATAGAGCTTTTTGCCTTGCGCCAGGCCGATTTCGACTTTGACGTGATTACCCTTCAAATACATCTTGAGTGGCACGACGGTATAGCCTTTGGCCTGAGAGCGGCCGGCGAGTCGGTCGATTTCGCGTTTCTTGAGCAGTAGTTTGCGCGGCCTCTCCGGCTCGTGATTTTCGCGATTGCCATGACTGTAAGGACTGATGTGAACCGCCATCAAGTAAGCCCCGTTCGGTCGAAAATCGACAAAGCCATCCTTGAGTTGCACCTTACCGGCGCGCGCTGACTTGACCTCCGTGCCGGTCAACATCAGCCCGGCCTCGAGCTGTTCGTGAATGTGGTACTCGTGAAAAGCTCGCCGATTGCTAGCGATTTGGCGGATGTGCAGTGGCGCCGCGGGTCTATCCGACGCTCTTATCGAAGGCGATGTTCTTGCTGAGGACATAGGGAAACTCTTTCGTAGTGAGCCCAAGACACGATGGTAGCCGCAGACGATGTTGGGCAGGTAGCCGCGAGACGATGTTGGGCACGGCAGGGTTGCAGGTCAGAAAGACCCGCTCCAACTCGTGGCCACAAGCGCCTAGTGTACAAAGACTGGCTGAGCAAAGGTGCTAAAGTTGGCGACCTCGGGCAACGGATCTGCGGACCACGAGACAATCATGAACTGGAAATCTCTCTTGCCGGCTCTGCTACTTGTCGCCTCGAACGGAGTGGCGGCCCAGACAGAGCCTGCCCAATCCGATCTTCAGCAGGCAATCGCCGAACGCGAGACCGGAGACGAAGCCACTGATCCTAGAATCACGGATGTCCGACTTGGCTTCGAGGACCAGCATATGCTGCTGTCCTTCAAGTTGCTCGACGCTTTTGACAGTCGCTTGCGCAAACGGGTCGACAGTGGCCTGCCAACCAGCTTCACCTTCGACTTCCAGTTGGTCCGCAGTCGCAAGAGCTGGTTCGACAAAGCCGTCGACTCAGGAACCTTGCAGGTTGGCGCGATGTACAACGCGGTGACCCGCGAGTATCTGATCAACTTCAAACACGATGGCAACCTGATCGAGAGTCGGGTGGTCAAGGATGCGGACGAGTTGCTGGCAGCGATGACCGAGTTTTCAGACTTCCCGGTTTTTTCCATCGAAGGCAAAAATCGCCAGCAGAGACTAAGGGTTCGGACGCGAGCAGAGTTGCGCACCAAGACCATCTTTTTTTTCATCCCCAGCACCGTCCATACCGACTGGGCCGAGACCCGTAAGTTCAGGCTCAACGAAGAGATCGAGTGATGGACCTGCGCCAGGAAATCCTGCGACGGCGCAAGGACTTCCGCTTCATCTTCGGCGGCTTGACGCTGCTTCTGGCGATTTGTGGGTTCGTCTACTACGCACTGCAGCGGGGCAAGGGCCTACCGACGCAGCTAGCAGCGAACAATGTCCTGCTGTTTGTACTCTGGTACATCAATGTCATCCTGATCCTCACCATCATCTTTGTGTTGGTGCGCAGCGTCTTCCGGTTGTTGCTCGAGCGCCGCCATCGCATCTTGGGCTCAAAATTCAAGACCAAGCTCGTGCTCACGGCCATCGGGCTGTCGTTGATTCCGGTCCTGATCCTCTTTCCGTTCGCTACCCGTCTGTTGCTGCAGTCCTTCGACTTGTGGTTCAGCCTGCCGATCGAAGAAATCGTCACCCAGGCCGCTGACACCGCGATCGCGCTTCAAGAACAGATCGAGAGAACCAACCAACGCGACGCCAAACGGGTTCTCAAGGAGATGGCCGATATCGATCTGAGTGATCTCGAGCAGCGCCCCGAGCTGTACCGTCGTTTGCAAAGCTTGGTTGGGGAGCTAGAACTGCATTACCTCGCCATCTACGATGGCACGGAGCTGATTCACGGCACCGCGGATCCGGTCGTCGGGTTCAATCGGGCGGTGAATATCCGAGGGGTCAGCCGGTTCCTCGAGGAAGCGATGGAGGAAGGCGCCGCGACTCGAATCGAGGACTCATTGGGCATCGAGGGGCATCTCATTCTCGCCGCCAGCGCCAAGCCAAGCAGCGAGATCGCGGCCGAGGTCGACCCGGAATCACCCGAAGCCGAAAACAGTTCGGCGCCCGACGCCGACGACGGGCTCGACCCAGCCACCAGCAACCGTGGCCATACCGTGATTGTCGCCGGCACCGTACTGCCGCCCAAAGTCGCTGAGTGGTCAACCAACTTAGTGCGAGCTCAACAGAGCTACCGCCAAATGGCGGTTCAAAAAGAAGATATCCGGACCGTCTACCTCCTCAATCTGCTGATGGTGACGCTACTTGTGATCCTGGCTTTCTCGTCCATCGGCCTGCGATTGGCACGCCGCCTGACGGCCCCCATCCAGGCATTGGCGGATGGCACCCGAAGGATTACCAGCGGTGATCTCGATCACCAGGTAGAAGTTGCCGTCGACGATGAGGTTGGAGTGCTGGTCGATGCCTTCAACCGCATGACGCAGGAGCTGAAACGCAACAAGGAGCTGGTAGATCGCAGTAATCGTAAGCTGGTAGGAGCGAACAAACGAATCGCTGCTGTGCTGCAAAACGTCGCAGCAGGAGTCATCTCGATCGATGCAGAGTCTCGCATCGTCACCTGCAACGGCGCTGCTCTGGAGATCTTGCGACAGCGCGAAGACGAGGTTGTCGGTCTTTCGATCTTCGATGCCTGGGCCGACCCTGAACGGGGCAAACTCGTCATGCTGTTGGAGGAGGACGTCGCACAGGCTCACAGCCGCCAAGCGCGGATGATCATTGGCGGAGTGTGGAAGACGCTCGAGGTCAAGGTCACAACGTTGCCAGACAGCAGCGGCCAGGCGGGCGGGCGTGTTGTTGTTCTGGAGGATCTGACCGAGCTGATCCATGCGCAGAAGATGGCGACTTGGAACGAGGTCGCTCGCCAAATCGCCCACGAGATCAAGAACCCTTTGACTCCGATTCGGCTGACCGCTGAGCGGCTGCTCCACAAACATCGCCAAGGCGACCCACATTTTGGCGACACTCTGGAAGAAGGCGCCGAGCTCATCGTGCGCGAAGTTTCCAGTCTGAAAAACATGGTTGACGAATTCTCGCGGTTTGCCCGTATGCCCCAACCGCAGCCGCGCCAGATAGATCTCGACAAAATGTGGGGGGAAATCGTCCGCCTCTATCAGGGCCTCAATCCTGGTGTCGAGGTCGAAAGCGCAATCGATCCGGCCGCCAACACCGTTCGATTCGATCCGGAGCAGTTCAGGAGTGTCCTCATCAACTTGTTGGACAACGCAGTCGAGGCAACCGACGCCCCGGGCAAAATCTCTTTCTCGACCGCCCAGAGCAACGGCAACATTCTGGTCCACGTGGCCGACACTGGACGCGGCATCCCAGCCGAGGATCAGCGTAAATTGTTCTTGCCCTACTACTCCACCAAAGGTCGCGGTTCCGGTCTTGGCCTGGCGATTGTCCACCGCATCGTCAGCGACCATAATGCGTCGATCAACGTCTCGCACAATCACCCCAAGGGTGTCGTCTTTACCTTGGAGATTCCAACCCACTGACAGCTGCTCCGCCTAGGGATCTCTCCTCATGTCTACACCCACCCTAGCCGTCTTGGCGGCTGCAGTCCTCGTCTTGCCCGTCTCGCAGGCGATTTGGATCCCGCTGACGCATCTCCGTTTCATCCGTTTCCATCGCCGGCTTGGCGTCCAACCACCGCGGCTCGGATTCTCGGGAACTCTCGTCTACTACTGGCGTGCTCTGATCGCCAACCTGACCATGGCTTGGTGGCTAGTCGTCGCTTTGGGGCGCGATGATCTCAGGCAACCGATTGGAAAGGCCTCGGGGCCGCCCGTGCTCTGCGTCCACGGCTACTTGCGTAACGGAACGTGCATGTGGGGTGTACGTCGTGCTCTCGGACGCCATGGGAGACCCACCCAGGCGGTTTCCTTGGGTCGCCCCTTGCGATCGATCGAAGACTACGCTCCACCGCTGGCTTCAGCATTGCGCCGCCTCATCGATGCCCACCCAGGAGAAAAAGTAGACGTGATCGCCCACTCGATGGGGGGCGTGGTCTTGCGGCGGGTTCTCGCCTCCGAGCCTCGGTTGGCTGCTGCTATCGGCCGAATCGTCACCCTGGGATCACCCCATCATGGCACAGCGGCTGTTGCGGGGATTCCTGGCGCCTATGAAACCCGACAACTCGCTCCCAACGGCTCGTTTCTCCAGCAATTGCCCGAGTTTCAGGAGAGCGCCCCCAAAGCTGAGATCATCACGGTGGCTGCAGAATTAGACTTCGTCGTGTATCCCAAGAGCACATCTCACCTGGAAGGCGCTCGAACCATCGAGCTGCCCACCAGTCACCCCGGCTTGATCACGGAAACAGCGGCGATCGAACGTATCGTCTCCGCCCTCACTACTCCAGGTGCAGCGTGACTCGACCTTCATCCGAAACTTGAATGCTCAATACTCGGTTACTTCCCGGTGGCAGGTTGCCCTTGACCTCTGCACTCTTGGTTTGAGAGCCCTTACGCCACACGTAGATGCGTAGGTCCAAGTCGCCCGAGGGTAAGGTCAAACTCCCCTTCAAGCTGCCGGATGTTCTCTTGGCGCGCCGCAAGAATCCCGACTTCCCGCTCACGAACTTGAAGGACTCCTGGTGGATCTTCTCCTGGCCATTGAAAATAGTCAGGCGGCCTTCAGGTACCTTCGAGAAGAAGTCGATGGCCAGAGTCGCTGTGGCTGCCGGTTCAGAAGCGGCTGCGGACTCGGCCACAGCTTCTTGGCGAACGGCTGTCTCGGCCGGAGGTAGATTGGGCCGACTACGCTGCCGCGCCGCAATCTCTGCCTGCCGTCGCTGACCGGAACGCCCATCACGTAGGAGCCGCTTGCCCTCGCGATGATCAGGATTGATCGTCAACACCTGTTCCGCAAGCTTGATGGTGCTCGGATAATCGCGTCGGCGCATTGCACTCCGAGCTGCCTCCAGGCGCTCTGTGACGTAATCTTCCTCGAGGGAAACTCCGTCAGAGCTCAACACGTCTCGTTCCGCACGATCGCGCCAACGGCGTAACTCACGATCATCGGGTGCAACCGCTAGGGCTCGCTCGAAGGCGTCGAGAGCTGCAGCGGGATCTCCTTGCTCCAACAGCAAACGCCCTTCCTTGACGAACGGCAGAAAGTTGATCTGCTGCTGCAGTTTGGGATCTTCTCGCTGGGGTACGTCCTCGGTCTTCATCAAAATTTGGGCGATCCCGGTCGCCACTAAACCCAACGCCAGGGCGACGGTCGCCACCAGGGCCATACGACCTGGGGTCGGTTTACTGAGAAATGGGGACAAGCCTGGAGTCGCCGGAGGCGCCGCGCCCGGCCGCTGTGGTGCTGATGAGACCTGTGGTGCTGATGAGACCTGCGGCACTGAGGCGACGAGCGGCGCCAACGGGGCCTGGGGCGCTGTTGGGACCTGCGGCACCGAGGCAACTTGTGGTGCGGATGCAACCTGGGGCGCCGATGCTACCGGTTGTGTGCCCGGCCCCGGAGCAACCTGCGGCGCAGGATTGATCAGGGTGCCATCTCCCTGCGGAGCCGTCATCGATGGGGCGACCGGCGTCGCAAGCGGTGTTCCTGAGCTCGCCGCCCCTACCAGGGCTGGTGGTGGTGCACCTTGGGGCTCGGCGGGCGGAGCCAGAAACGAAGCACTGCGCGTCGCGATATTCGGAGGCGCCAGGATCGCACGCAGGTCCTCGGCCATTTCGCTACCTGCGCTGTAACGCTCGTTGGGATCCTTGGCCAGGGCCCGATTCAAGGTTTGCGTGAGCCCGCTAGGTAGGCCCGGTACAATGTTATCGGGAGGCGTGAAGTCTCCAAAAACGATGCGGTGAGTCACCGCTGACAGGTTCTCGCCAAAAAATGGCTTCTGGCCGGTCACCATTTCGTACAGCATGACGCCGAGCGAAAAAATATCCGCCCGGTGATCAACCTCTTTACCTTGAATCTGCTCCGGGGACATGTAGTTTGGTGTCCCCAGCAGCTGCCCCTCCATGGTGAGGTTCGAGGTTTCTACCCGGGCGATCCCGAAGTCGGTGATCTTCGCCTGTTTGTCCTTGGTGAGGATGATGTTCGCCGGCTTGATGTCTCGATGGACCACACCCTTGGAGTGCGCGTAACCCAAACCGTCCGCGATCTGCGCAACGATATCGATCGCAAATCTTGGATCGAGACGCTCCTGACGCTGCATCAGGATCTTGAGATCAGTGCCCTGGACATACTCCATGGCAATGAAACAGTCACCATTTGGATCCACAGAGACATCGTGGATGGTGACGATGTTGGGATGAGTCAGGATACCGGCGCTCTGCGCTTCGCGCAGGAAGCGAATCCGGAACTGCTCGAGCTCCTGATCGCCAGAAGAGTAGCCAAGGCGAAAGGTCTTCAGTGCGAGCTGGCGCCCGATCAGCGGATCCCGTCCAAGGTAGACGACACCCATCGCCCCTTTCCCCAACTCACCGAGGATCTCGTAGCGGCCTAGCGTCTCAGCAGTCATCCGACCAGGGCTTGATCTGAAAGTGCGGCTTGATGATAGATCCGGGAACACTGACACGAGCTCGATGCCGCATCGTGGTCCGGCGACGGTGATTCTTCCTTCTCAGGATACTACGGTTCGCAGCCGCTGTCGCCTCCCGAGCTCCAGACACTGTCGCAAAACGCGATCGGTGGTATATTGAGCGCCCTTAAAGCCAGTACTTTCAAGGAGGTTCCAGGATGCAGGTCGATAGCCCGGACAAGATCCGGAACATCACTCTCGCGGGGCATGCCGATACGGGAAAGACCACGATTGCCAGTGCTTTGCTGTATACCAGCGGTGCGGTCAACCGCATGCAGCGTGTGGAAGACGGTAATACGACAACTGATTTCGAAGCTCAAGAGATCGAACGCGGAAACTCGATCGGTCTGGCTCCATGTTTTGCATCTTGGCGCAAACACAAGGTCAACATCATCGATGCTCCCGGCTCTGGGATGTTCGAGGTCGAGGGGCGCGCTGGCGTCCGAGCGACCGATACCATGGTGATGGTCGTCAATGCGGTCTCCGGTGTCGAAGTCGCGACCGAGCGGATGTGGAAGTTCGCGGAAAGTCTCGAACAACCCGTCTGGTTCCACCTCAACAAGATGGACCGCGAGAACGCCGATTTCGACCGGGTCGTCGCTGCGCTGAGCAAATACTTCGGAGAAACCGTTGTGCCGACGCAGATCCCGATCGGCAAGGAGCAAGGCTTCGAAGGCGTCGTCGATCTCGTTGATGGACGAGCTTACCGCTACACCACCGACGGAGACGGTAAGACTGAGCCGTCCGACCCGCCCGCTGAGCTCGCGGAAACCATCGAAGAGTGGCGCAATCGGTTGATTGAGAGTATCGCCGAGAACGACGACGAGCTCATGGAGCGGTACTTCGAGGAAGGGACCTTGTCGAAGGACGATCTTCGCGCCGGTCTTCGTGCCGCCGTCCGCCAGCGTCAACTGTTCCCGGTCTCGCTCGGCTCGGCCGCTCACGGCATCGGTTCCTCCTCTTTCTTGGACGCCATGGTGGACTACCTGCCATCACCCTTGGACCGCGGCAACTTTCCAGCAACGGATCTCGGTGGCGAACCCGTCGAGATCTCCACCGGCAACGACGAACCGGTGAGCGCTTTGGTGTTCAAAACTCTCAACGATCCTTTCTCAGGCAAGATCTCCATTCTTCGGGTGGTGAGCGGCGAGTTGGCATCAGATTCGACACACTGGAATTCCCGCGCCGAAGAATCCGAAAAAATCGGCCAGTTGCTCCACTTGCAAGGCAAGCAAAGCTCACCTACGGCCAAACTCGTAGCGGGCGATATCGGCGGCGTAGCCAAATTCAAACACACGGTGAGCGGCGACACGATCTGCGCCAAAGACCGTGTCATCAAGTTGGGCTGGTTCGAGATTCGCCCGCCGGCGATCTCATTTGCCCTCGAACCCAAGTCGAAGGGCGACGAGGAGAAGATCTCGGAAGCTCTGAATCGGATGATGGAAGAAGACTTGGGGTTGAAATCTGGACGCGATCCGCAAACCCACGAGTTCTTGCTCTCTGGCGCCGGTCAACTACACGTCGAGTTGGCTGTTGCCAAACTGCACTCACGATTCAAGGTCGATGTCATTTTGCATCCGCCCAAGGTGCCGTATCGAGAGACCATTCGCAGGCCAGCCGACGGACACGGGCGACACAAGAAACAGACTGGCGGCCGCGGCCAGTTCGCCGATTGCAGTATCGCGATAGAGCCGATAAGGGATGGGGAAGAGTTCGAGTTCGTCGATCAGATCTTCGGCGGCTCGATTCCACAGGGCTTTCGACCGGCGGTAGAGAAGGGAATTCAAGAGGCTCGCCAGCGAGGTTTTCTCGCCGGTTATCCGGTCTCCGAGTTCCGGGTTCGATTGCTCGATGGCCAGTACCACGATGTTGACTCATCCGAAATGGCGTTCAAGATTGCCGGTTCGCTGGCCTTCAAGGATGCCATGGCCAAAGCGGCGCCGACACTCCTCGAGCCGATAATGAGTGTCGAAATTCGAACCTCGGAAGAGTTCATGGGCGACGTGATGGGCGACCTCTCTCAGCGCCGGGGAAAACCCCTCGGCATGGAAGCCGAGGACGACCGGCAGATCATCAAGGCAACCGTGCCCATGTCCGAAATGCTGGACTACGCACCCGCCCTGAGATCGATGACTCAGGGACGCTCGAGCTTCACCATGGAGTTCGCACACTACGAAGATGTCCCCAAGCAGATCCAAGCCAAAATCATCGCAGCGGCAAAGAAAGACGACGACAGCTAGCGCCCCTAGAGGCTCGTCTTTCAACGGAGCTTCCCGGGCCGATCTCGCAAGAGTCGGCCCGGTTCTAGCTGCTCGGCGCAGCTCGGTTTTGCCGCTCAGCGCAGACCGGTTCTAGCTGCTCAGCTCAGCGCAGACCGGTTTTGCTGCTCAGCGCAGACCGGTTTTACTGCTCAGCGTCGGGAACTTTTCTAGGCGGCGAGCGTTATGACGGTTGATGATGTCGATACCAGCCGCCGACGCAAGCCCATTCATCCGGTCCAAGGCGTTAGATTCTGATGCGTTTGCCGAGCTCATCAATGCTCACAAGCACCCCCTCGTCAACTATCTAACGCGCTTGACCGGAAGCCGAGATCGTGCAGAGGACGTTGCTCAAGAGACCTTCGTCCGGTTCTACACGCAGTTTCGAAAGTATCGCGAGGAAGGTTCGCTCGCAGCATACCTGTTCCGTATCGCCACCAATTTGGTTCGCAGCGAGGAACGCCGAAAGCACCGCTGGCGTCTTTTGAATCCTCTACTGGCGACCAGTAGCTCAGTCTCAAATGGGCAGAGCTCACCAGAGAATCCTCAACATGTAGCGCTGGCCAGTGAGGAGACCCGGCAGGTGACGTTGGCACTGAGTTCTCTCGACATCATTTACCGCGCGCCGTTGATCTTGAGGGAAATCGAAGGGCTCTCTTATCAAGAGATCGCGATTGCCCTGGACTGCAGCGAAGGCACCATCAAATCTCGGCTACATCGAGGCCGTCAACTCCTCAAGCAGAAGCTGGCGCCCTATTGGAAAGGTACTTGGGACTCATGAGCAACGAACGCATCTCAGAATCTCTCCGTGCCCTACCGCACGAAGAGGCGAGTCCCGAATTCACGGCTGGCGTGTTGGGGCGGCTCAGTAGGCGTCGCCGTCGGGCTTCGTACCTGGGATTGGCTACCGCAGCCGTCCTGGTATTGGCTCTCGGCCTCGGTTGGAGCGAATGGCGACACCAGCAGGCGCAACAACAGGCCTTGGCTCGCCTCGACGCCCTGCTGGCTGAGAAGCAGGTATTGGAATTCGAGCTCCGCTATTTACGCCAGCTCACAGATCAGGCGCGACCAGTTGTCTACCTCGGCGCCACCGAGAAGCTCGATCTTGTGTTGGATCTGGCTCATCTCCACAGCCGGGGGGTAACCGAAACAGGTCGCATTGGGCCTACCGCAACGCAGCGAGCCCGCTTGACCTATCTAGACAAATTTCCACCCCAACGAGTGACCTACTAAGCGAAAGACCTCCTAAGCGAAGACCTACTCAACGAGCGACCTACTAAGAGAGAAATCCATGCCAATCAAAACACTCACCCCCCATATTGTCCTGACTTCGTTCCTCATGCTGCTTCTGGGTTCACCGTTGTTCAGCGATTCTCGTGAGTCTGATGAAACCGACAAAACAACGGGCAACGAACTCAGCGATTGCCCGCAGATGGACGTCTTGGGCTCTGGCGGTATGCGAGTGATGTCACTCTCGGAGCGCGGCTTTCTCGGAGTCGAAACCTCGAGCCTCACCCCAGAGCTGCGTCAACACTTTGGCGTACCCGACGACGCAGGCCTGATGATTTCGCGCGTCGTCGAAAACAGCGCCGCAGCCAAGGCTGGTCTGGAAGTCGGCGACATCGTCACACGTGTCGATGGCGAGAAAATGACCTCAGTAGGACGTCTAGGATCGATCATTCGGCGCCAGACCGGCGGCGAGGCTGTTGACATCGAATATTGGCGTGATGGCCAACGAGACGTCACCCAGGCAACCCCCGAAAAGCGCAAACGCTGCGCATTCGATGTCGGCAGCTACCTGGACGGCATCGATCTCGAACACTTGCCTCACCTGGGTGCGTTGGGGTTGCAGATCAGCGGTGATGCTTTCGAGATCAGTGGAGAAGCTCTCGAGAATGCGATGGAGAGCATGCGGGAGGCTCTAGAGAACCAGGACTGGGAGCATCACTTCGAAGACCTGAAGGGCCTCGACCTCGATCAAGTCGAGCAACATCTCGAGCGCGTCCAGAGGCGGCTCGAGCGTCTGGAAAATCGCCTCGAACGAGAATATGGGCAAGATCTCGAGAACGACGATAAACGACACCACCACCAACGGCATGATCAGGAAAAAAGCGACAACAACACTCTCTGATCTGCGCCGCGCAGAACTGCCCACCCTCGACTCAATTGCCGCTGCTGCCGATCCTCTGAGAGTAAACTCGCACAAACTCGGTTTGTTCTAGCTGTGGCAAACAAATTCGGAGCATCTCCTGGGCAGTGGCACGGTCACCCGACTCATAAAGTGAAACCGCTAGATAAAACTGATGCTCGGGTCGCCCGGACTCGAAGACGCCAGCGCGATCAAAATACGTGATGGCAGCGTCCCAACGCGACAACCGATAAGCGATCTCTGCCGCCAAAAGCTGCACCTCGATTTGCTGTGGATTGTCATCCGCAAGCCTGTGCGCCTCGCTCTGGACTGCTTCTAAATCGTCGCGAGTGCCGGTCTGAAGCAATTCAACAAGTCGCTCGATCTCGGCTCGCGCCGCCTTGGGCTCGTCTAGCTCAAGGGCCTCGCCAGGCTCCAAACCAGCCGTCTCGGTGGGCTCAGCCGAGGCCGCGGCCAACGGTTCTTCCAATGTTGCTTCTTCAACGATCGGCCGCGGGCTCGGTTCAGCCAACGCGGCGGCATCACCTGTTGCCGTCGTCGCCTTCCGTCCGCGTTTGATCTCACGTGTCAGCTGGCGCAACGTTGCTGGACGGACATCACTTCCGGACAGTTCACCGAGCACGAACTCGGCAGTATCCCAATCGCCCAAACTGATGTGGCACTGAATGCGGGTCAAGTTCAAGTCGCCTTGCGGCTCGGACTCGAGACAGTGCCCCAGATCGATCAGGGCTTGGTCACAGCTGCCTGATTTGGCGCTCGTCTTGCCCCGCAAACAAAGTGCATCCTGGCGCCCAGGCTCGCGGAGTAAGACCGCTTCAGCCGCTGCCTGAGCCGCGGCGAAATCGCCATCTTCATAGTCCAACTCAGCCAACAGCAAACGCCAAGTCGAATACTCGGGCTCGGACTCGATCCGTTGTTTCAACTCCGAACGCTTCTCGTCGTCCGGCATGGAGTCAATCTGCTCTTCGAGCTGCTGGCGAGCGATGTCATGAAACGGCGGCAGCCGGCGCAGCTTGTCATACGGAATCGCTCGTTTCAGATGCTTCTCCAACGAACGGCGCCGATCAGGATCTAGATCCAATTGCGAGAAAGCCTCGAAGTCGCGTTCGAGGTCTGAAATCCGGTCGAACGTATGCCCCAAGGTTCCGTCGTCACCGGTTTCGGCTTGCGAAAGAGCCAGTAAGACCAGGCAGTGCGCCAAGGCCGGTGGCTCTTCCAGCATTCCAAAGCAGGCCAGTCGCAAGTCCACTGCGGCCGCTGCATAGTCGCCTCGGTTATAAGCCTGAATGCCATCTTCTTTCAAACGTTCATAGAACGGATCGACTGCCTGCGCTGCCGGCGACCACCCTAGGCTCAATCCGCAGAACAGCGCCGCCACTCGGACAACGCCCCCTGTATCCATCAGGGCGAAGGACCTGATTCCTAGTCTCGAACACCATCTACTGTGGCTATTGGGATCGAACATGCATGCCATTCTCTTGTCTCAAAAGGAGTGACTCGGTCTTGGAAACTGCCGAATTCCAAGCTTCTCGAAGTTCTCCGTCGGATTCGTTTCGCTGGCATTACGCACTTGCCCCAAAGGGCGATTTTCCAGCACAGCTCGAGGATTCTCTACCAACAACTTGTTGGCGAGCTCTTCGCCCTGAGTCGAAGCAATGAGGCGATAGGCCCTGGAAAGTCCCGGCGGTCGGTTATTGGTGTTGTGAGCATCGCTGGCGACAAAATGCACGATGCCTTCGTCCAGCCATCGGGACGTCGCATTGCGAACCCACCGAGCGCACTCGCCCGTGACACTCATCGCCGTAACCTGTACCAAGGCACCATGGTTGACCAAGGTCTCCAAATATCTTGGGTCATCTGCAAGCCAACGGATTCTTTCTGGATGAGCGATCACTGGGTACCACCCTCCGACCGCCAATTCATGAATCACTTCCAGGGGGTCCGGACCCAAGCCTCGATGGTGGAACTCGAGAAGCAGATAGCGTGAACCGCTCAGAGAGCACAGGTCACAGTCCGGCAGCTGGTCCAATTCGCTAGCACTCTGAGAGTTGACAGCGATCTCACCTCCGAGGTGGACATCGATAACCTCAGCTGCCGCGCTCCTAAGCTCGCGCCATTTGGCCTCCAACAGGTCACGATCATTGTTCCACCAACGTTCGTGCCGAAGATGCGGCGTTGCCACCATCGCCGAACAACCATCGTCCGCCGCCATCCGACACATCGCCAACGAATCTTGTAGATCCGTCGCCCCGTCGTCTATTCCTGGCAACAAATGACTATGCAAGTCGATCATAGCTTGGACATTCCTCGAAAGTTTCGAGTCGACCACCGACATCGGGTCGGACACCACCAGTGACACTGCCGATCAGGCAGCCAATAACACTGCCGATCAGGCAGCGTTGTGGGTCTTCGAAGGGTCGCTCTTCTCCTCGTAAACGCCGTAGTACTGATATCGACGATTGTAGCCAGTCGGACTGGTCCTGTACCGATTCAAGACCGTGCCGAATATCTTGAGCTCAGCGTAACGCAACCGCTCTCGACAGAGCTTTGCGTCATCGCGTACCAGTACCCCAGCCCGGGCACAGATCACAATGCCATCGGTCAAAGGTCCCAAAATCACCGCGTCTGCCACCGGCAGTGCTGGCGGAGTATCGATCAGGACAAAGTCGAAACGCGCCCTGATGGCGCTGAGGAAGTCGCGCATCCGATCGGAAGCCAACAACTCGGATGGATTGGGCGGGATGGGTCCCGACGGGCACGCATAGAGGTTGGGCACGCCTGTATCTATGAACAGGTTCTCGATATCGACTTTGCCGGTCAGGTAGTTGACCACTCCGAGACGATTGGAGATCTTGAAGACTTTGTGCATCCGAGGCCGCCGCAGATCAGCGTCGAGAACCAGTACTCGTCGCCCCAGTTGGGCAAACACAACTCCCATGTTGCAGGTTGTGGCAGTCTTACCCTCCCCCGGCTCCGCCGACGTCACCGCGACGACTTTGAGCTCATCGGCGCTGGACAAGAGCAGAGCTGTGCGTAAGGACCGATAGGCCTCGCAGACCGCCAAACGGGGATTGGTATGTGGCAGTAGCTCGATCTCGGGTGTTGGCTCGCCGTCGTCATCGGTCTTCTTGTTCCGACGTCCACGCCTAGGCGCCTTGGCTTCGCCACCACTCGTAGGTGCGTTGTAACCGTAACCGTAGCTGTAGCCATAGTTCCCAGTACCGTAACGTCGCAGACCGCGACCGCGCCTGCTTTCCTCCATATCGGGAACGACTGCGAGAGTGGGGAAACCGATGATGGTCTCCAACTCTTCAGGGGTCTTGATGGTCCGATCCAAATATTCGAGCAGGAAGATACCCGCAAATCCCAGCGCCAATCCAATGAAGAGCGCCTGACTCAAGTCCTTCTTCAACGACGGCCTGAAAGGCTTGGCGGGAACAATCGCCTCATCGACAATACGGACATTGGACTCTTGAGAGCCTTGGGTACGCGACGCGATCTCGGTCTCGGACAGACGTTTGGTGAGATCTTCCCTGAGTTGTTGCCGGGTCTCGATGTAGTTTCGATGACTCGAGTACTCTAGAGCCGTCGAGTTCTGAAGTCTGGCATCTGCGGCCAACTTCTTCAGCTCTTCTTCGAGACTCTTCTCCTCGCGGAGAGCCTTCTGGTATTCCGCATAGGCACGGTCCTTGACTTCGTCGTAACTCTCGTTGACCAAACGCTGAAGTTGACCCTTCAAGTCATCTATTTCGCCCTTGCGCCGAACCATCTCAGGCCAAGTTGGCAAATAGGTCTCGAGTTTAGTCGTGTATTCGCTCTGCAACAGGAAGAGCTGTGACTTGAGCTTGCTGACTTGACCACCTGAGCTGGAATTGGCGAGGGTTTCGGGAGTTGACGTCAAGATCCCCTTGTATGCAGCGTCTTTGCCGATCCGTTCGGCAACGACACTGTTGTACTGCCCCTCCAGCGTTTGCTGACGCTCGATGAGCGCCTTACCCTCCGGATCGAGAGCAAACTCTCCATCGCGACTGGAAAACTCGTTGAGAATGATCCTTCGCTGCTCGATCTCCTGACTGAGAGTCTCTATCTGCCCAGACAGAAGTTCAGAGGCCTGGCCAACGGTATCGCTACGGGTTTCGATGCCCCACTCGATAAACGCTTCGGCATAGCCATCGGCAACCTGGGCCGCCAACTCTGGTGAAGGTGAACGAAATGACAGCTCGACCAACTGAGTCTCTTTGATCGGCTTCACCGTCAATCCGGCTTGGACCACTGCCGCCAGCTGAGCCACCTCGATGCTGGACGAGAATTCGATGCCCTCTTGAGAAGAGCCAGGTTTGGGAACATGTCCGGTAAAAACGGGATGCTCGTACAGCCTCAGATTTCGAACCACACGCTCGGCCATGCCCCGGCTACGGAGCAGTCGATACTGAGTCGGGTAGTACTCCAGGTTCCACCAATCTTCGAGCCAACCTCCTTGCCCCAAAGCATAAAGAGACAGTCGCTTGCGCTCGATCTGAATCGTTGTGGTCGAGCTATATTCCTTGGTCGTCAGCGTGTACCGGACGAAAGCGTAGGTCACGGCGATCAGGACGCAGACCAGCAAAAGCGGCCATCTTCGTCGGATCGCATTGAAGTACTTGCTGAGATCCAGGCTGTCGTCCCCATCCGGCAACGCAGCAGCCTCAGCCATTCGGAAGCTCTGGAACCCTTCGCTTCGTCCACGATCAAAGCTATCGGGCATCAGAAGAAAGACTCCTTCACGATGATCAGGTCACCGTCTTGCAACGGTACGTCCGGGTCCCGGTTGTTCAAGACCCGCCGAAAATCGACCACTATTTCGGTCCGTCCCCCGGCTTCGGACTCGCGCTGAATACGGATTTTGTTCGAGGCGTTCTCCGTCAGTCCGCCGGCGCGCGCCATGGCGGTCAATAACGTCGCTCTTTGCCCGACGGGGAACGTCAGGCTCCCAGCATTGCTTACTTCACCAATCAGCAATATGGTCAAGTCACGAGCCGGCGGCAAGTTGATGAGATCGCCAGCAAGAATCGGTAGGTTGACTTTGGGATTGCCGAGTTCGATCAGGTCTTTGACGGCTATCCGCACTTCGTCGCTCAGACCATTGCTCGCGCGACGCCGGACCACGATCTCTTCACCATGATTGGGCGCCACTCCGCCAGCTTCCAGCAAGACATCTAGCAACGTTGCTTGCCTGGGAACACTGTGCTTACCCGGCGAGACGACAGCCCCCAAGACCGAAACCGGTCGGGATCGATAGTTCGTCACCGAGATCGTTACCGTCGCCCGACGTAGCCCCCGGGACTCGAGGCGGTCTCGAATTCGGTTCGCCAGTTGATCCTCAGTCAATTCTTGCGCTTCCACGGTTCCGATCATCGGCAAGTTGATCGTCCCGTCGTCCGCCACCGTCACTTCTTGATTGAGGTCTTCAACCTCCTCGACGTGGATCTGAATCTGATCGCGCGGACCGATTCGATATAGACCCGTCGACTCGGCCTGCTGAGCGCACACACTGGCTGTCAACAGTGCCAACGCGGCAACGACAAAACATCGTTTCATAGCCTAATACTACAACAGATTCAAGCACTTGAGCTAGGAACACCGACCGCTCCGACAACCCTCTCACCGCAGGAGGATGAACCGCTGGCGCAACGCTCCAAGGCTCCTGTGACCGGCTTCATCATCCGCCCATCTTGAAAAGCAATCCGGCGTCTCTCTGGTGCACAAAGCAACTTCTTGATCGTCGCGTCAAACCCGCAACAAAACTCTCTGTCCTCAGCTTGGTCATAGCGAGAGGGACGCGTATTGCGACCCGCATCTGACTAGGATATCCTTGAGATCCGTCTCGCCTTGCGAAGGAGGAACTATGCGAACAGAGAATGTATCAACTACGTTGGCCATTGCAACCTGCACGCTGCTTGCCACTGCGGCGGTCGTCAGCGCCCAAGGGCCCTTGTCAGCTTCGGCTCAAAACGTTGAATGCCTACCCATCGGAGCTAATGGTGTCGCCTGGGGTCAGGTGAATAACAATGTTCCGGATACGACGGTGCGTCTGAATTTTCGTCGTATGCATGACGCCGTAGAAGACTTGTACTACGTCCAAATGAATCCAGGAAGCCCGGGACGCTACTGGGGTGTCTTCCCGAAGGCGGAAGATCGCAAGCTCAACCGGCACGAGCTGATCGAGACCCGCGAAGAGGTTCAAGAAGAGTACAGGTGGGCCGCCTGGTGGAAAGAGAAGGAGCTCACTGAGGACCGAGACCCCAACGATCCTCATGATGAGGCCGAGCTCGACGACGATCTCCTGCGCGAAAGAGCCAGTCTCGGCAAAGAATTGCCGAGGGATTGGCTGGCCAAGATGGATGACTCCTCATTTCAAGACTGGCTGGAGCAACTCGAGAACGAACCTGCCGAGTACTACGTGTCGGTCCATGACGCGACAGGGCGCGAGCTTGCAAGATCACAAACCAAAGTCACCGAGGTGAGAGAGAATTGCAGTGTTGACTTGTCACCACAGGAACGAGGCGAAGCCGAGAACCTGACCGTAGGTGAGACTGCCCACTGGCAGCGCGACGAAGAAGTCTTCCACTGGCTCTGTGACGGTATCGTCAGCCGGATCGATCCCACCAACGTTTTGCGGGGTGACGGCATTTGTCGCGCCTGTGTCATCGCCTGGTGGAAAAAGAAGCAAGTCTTGCTAGCGACGGCTCTTGTTCCTATCAGCACTGGAGTCATCATCCAGAAGGATCCCGAGCCCCCGGTTTCGCCAGACGCGCCTTAGAGAGTGAGCTTCTCTCCTCAAAAAGGCGAGTCTGTTCGTGCGACCAGGCTAAGCCGCGAGCGTGGCCATCGAGACACGTCACGAGCGTGGCTAGAGAGTTTTTAGGCTGCCGTAGAATAGCTAGCGCGAATCAAGTTGAGCTCCGGTCGACAGTGTCGAATCAGACACAGGCCGGGGCTAATTTCGTTTTTGGGCTTGTTGAGTGAGTGGTGTCGCATGGGCATGAATCCAGCCACAAAGAATGCTAGACTCGAAGCGTTTTCTAGGAGCGCTCGAGGGAACCGTCTCCTCTGCGCGAAGGGTTTTTCTTTCGGTGGCCAGGCACCGACAGGGGCGGAGCCTATCTATCTGAAGTCTCGAGATTTAACCCGATGAACAGGTCGTTCTCCCGTAATTCGCGGATATACGTCGCGGGCCATCGTGGTCTGGTCGGCTCGGCTATTGTGCGGCGGCTCAAAGCCGAGGGGTATGTCAATCTACTGACCGCTGACCGCGAGCACCTTGATCTTCGCAACCAAGCAAACGTCAACCGCTGGTTTCAAACCCATCGTCCAGAATTCGTATTCTTGGTAGCGGGTACCGTCGGTGGAATTCTTGCAAACTCGACCCGGCCAGCAGAGTTCATCTACGACAACCTTCTGATCCACGCAACGACGGTCCACGCGGCTCACATGTATGGTGTCCAGAAGCTGATATACCTCGGCAGCTCCTGTATCTACCCGCGAACATCTCCACAGCCGATCAAAGAAGAGTACTTGCTGACCGGCCCGTTGGAACCAACCAACGAACCCTATGCGGTAGCCAAGATCGCCGGTATCAAGCTCTGCCAATCCTATCGTCAGCAGTACGGCAGCGGCTTCATTTCCGTGATCCCTACCAATCTCTACGGCCCCAACGACAACTTCGATCTAGACAGCTCTCACGTCCTTCCGGCGCTGATTCGAAAAGTTCATGAAGCGAAGCTCGCCAAGCGCAAGGATGTTGTTGTTTGGGGCACTGGAACACCGCGCAGAGAGTTTCTGCACGTGGACGATCTAGCCGATTGTTGCCTGTTTCTAATGCACCACTATGATGGCGAGTTACCCCTCAATGTGGGTACAGGCAAGGACTTGACGATCTACGAATTGGTCGACCGTATCCGCAAGATCGTCTACCCAGAAGCCAACATCGTTCTCGACTCCACCAAACCAGACGGAATGCCTCGCAAGCTCCTGGACGTCCGCCGACTGGAAGATTTGGGTTGGCGGTACAAGATCTCTTTGGACCAAGGGATCGAAATGACTTACCGATGGTTCATAGAGCATCAAGACCAGGCTTGCGATCCGATAGAGCGAATTGCTGGTGCACCCCCAACATCGCAGCATCGCGTATCAAGCTAGGCGATTTCTGGCATGCCTATTCTCAAGCAAGAGATCGATCTCCATCCGCCGAGCCTTTTCAGTGAGGCGCTCCCTCCGTGGCAGGTCGCCTATGTGCGAAGCCGCCATGAGAAAGCTCTGGCCCGGTACCTGGTTCGGCACAACATCTCTTTCGACCTGCCTCAATATCTGCAGGAAAGACGATTCAATGGCCGCAAGCGTGTTTCCAGCCTGCCGCTATTCCCAGGCTATCTCTTCCTGCCGGTCTCCGCGACCGAACGTCGAAAGTCCCTCGAGAGCAACCTCGTCGTCAAGCTCATTGAGGTGTTCGATCAAGCACTGATTCATAGCGAGTTGATGAGGCTCTGGGAGCTCCAAGTTACCGGGACACCGCTCGTACCACATCCGTATCTCGAGATTGGTCAGGAAGTTGATGTCATTGCTGGCCCGCTAAGAGGCTGCCGCGGCAAGATCCAGAGATGCCATGGACAGCTACGACTGGTGGTTTCGGTGACTCTCTTGAGAAGGTCGGTGGCCGCAACCTTGGATCGCGATGCCGTAGCGCCGATTTCAAGCTTGCCTTCGCCGAAGTGCGACCTTGCTCGCTCCACCCTGACCATTTGACCCCATCAAGAATCTCGGCGTCGAGCCGAAGGTGCACCAAAATCGAGGCTCTATGCAAACGTCAGTGGACAAAACCTGCGGGAAAACCATGAAGTCATTACGAGGATCGAGATGAACTGGACAGACCAAGTCGTCCTCGTCACCGGCGGGACCGGCTCCTTTGGCCAGAAGTTCACCCGCATCCTGCTCGACGAGTACTCTCCAGCGAAGCTCATTATCTTGAGCCGTGACGAACTCAAACAGCACGAAATGAGGGTTGCCGGATTCGATGACCCCAGACTGCGCTATTTCATCGGAGACGTACGGGATGTCGACCGTCTAAGGCGAGCCATGGCGGGGGTTGACGTGGTCGTGCACGCAGCTGCTCTCAAGCAGGTACCTGCCTGTGAGTACAACCCTATTGAGGCTGTTCTCACCAACATCATGGGAGCCCGTAATGTCATCGACGCAGCCTTGGATTGCGGGGTTCGTAGCGTGGTTGCGCTGTCGACCGACAAGGCTGTCAACCCGTTGAACCTCTACGGCTCCACCAAGCAGGTCGCCGAAAAGCTTTTCGTTCAAGCCAATGCTTACAGTGGGAGTTCCGAGACTCGCTTCAGCTGTGTTCGCTACGGAAATGTTGTTGGTAGTCGCGGCAGCGTCATACCGCTTTTTCTGCAACAGCGGCACCGCGGGCACCTGACGGTGACGGATCCTCGAATGACCCGTTTCTGGATCACCCTCGACGAGGGGGTGCGGCTGGTCATCCGCGCCATCGAGCAGTCTCACGGAGGCGAAGTCTTCGTACCCAAGATTCCCAGCATGAGTATTGTCGATCTAGCGAAAGCAGTGGCCCCGGACTGCGAAATCAGAGAAATCGGAATACGGCCAGGCGAGAAGCTTCACGAAGCATTGATCTCCGAAGACGAAAGTCGCCAAGCCGTCGAGCTCGACGACCTGTTTGTCATTCAGCCGGCTCATCCCTGGTGGTCGGGACACCGCTGGGAGGAGGAAGGAAGCACGCTCGCTGAAGGTTTCAGTTATACCAGCGACAACAACTCCCAGTGGCTCTCCGTCGAGGAGCTCCAAGCCTTGATTCAGGCAATCGAATGAGTCGCGAGGCGCCTCCCATCAGACGACCGGCCGTCATGGAACCCTACGTGCCTTACAGCCGGCAGAATATCGATGAAGACGATATTCGAGCGGTGGTCAAAGTTCTTCGCTCGGACTGGCTAACCACCGGCCCCCTGGTCGAAGAGTTCGAACGAGCCGTAGCAGCCGCTACCGGAGCCACCCATGCTGTTGCCGTCGCAAACGGTACTGCGGCGCTCCACGCAGCGATGTTTGGCTTGGGCATCGCTCCCGGCGACGAAGTCATTGTCCCGGCGATAACTTTTGCAGCCACTGCCAATTGTGTCATCTATCAAGGGGGTACCCCGGTCTTCGCAGATGTTCACCCCACCACTCTTTTGTTGGATCCAACCTCGGTCGAGAGGTTGGTCAGCCCTCGGACAAAAGCCATCATCAGCGTTGACTACGCGGGGCAACCTTGTGACTACGACGCGCTCCGACAGCTCGCGAGCGAACACGGTTCGAGCTTGGTAGCCGACGCCTGCCACGCCTTGGGAGCGCGTTATAAAGGGACGCCGGTTGGCTCGTTGGCCGAACTCAGCACCTTCAGTTTTCATCCAGTCAAACCGATCACGACAGCTGAAGGCGGCATGGTCACGACCCATAGTGATGCCTTGGCCCAACGCATGCGGCACTTTCGCAACCACGGCATTACGACCGATCACCGACAGCGGGAAGTGGAAGGGTCTTGGTTCTACGAAATGACCGACCTCGGCTTCAATTACCGTCTGTCGGACCTCCAATGCGCCCTGGGCCTCAGCCAGCTCGGCCGGCTCGACGGGTGGATGCATCGACGCCAAGCCCTCGCCAGAAGATATGACGCGGCGTTTGCTGAGACTCCGGAAATCACGCCGTTGATCAAACAACCAGAGGTCGATCATGCTTATCACCTCTACGTCGTCAAGCTGACTGCCGACGGTCCTGCAAAACTCCGCCAGGAAGTCTTCACTCGTTTACGAGCCGCCGGAGTCGGAGTGAACGTTCACTACATTCCGGTCCATCTGCATCCTTATTACCAACGCACGCTCGGCACCCGACCCGGCCTCTGTCCAAACGCGGAAGCTGCCTACGAGCAGATCCTCTCGCTACCGCTGTTCCCTGCCATGACAGATACCCATGTCGATGACATTGTCGGAATCCTCACCGACACGGTCGGAGCGGTCTCCTCCCAAAGAGGATGAGCGTGAATTTAGGTTGACCAAAGACGGCACCAACCGGATTGTCGACGGGATGCCCAAAAAAACTTGAAACAATTGTTACTCATCCGAGCCGACGCTGGCGACGACATAGGCGCTGGACATCTGCTACGATGCCTGGCCTTGGCTCAAGCATGGCGCCGCCGAGGAGGCCGGGTGGTCGTCGTCACATCGACCGACGACCCTTTTCTGGTCGATCGGCTGACAAGAGAAGAGCTCGAGGTCTGTCCACAGACAGACCGCCCTGGAAGTCTCGATGATGCACGGGCTACTAGCCAACTAGCCACAGAGCGAGACGCGGCTTGGATCGCCGTTGACGGTTACCGATTCGGCGCCGACTTCCAGGACTTCCTGGCAGACAACGCGCACCAGGTTCTATGGGTCGACGACTACGGACATGTTGAACACTACCGCGCCCAGGTCGTTCTCAACCAAAACCTACATGCCGACCAACGCCTATATGCTCGGCGAGATCCGCACACCCAACTTCTGCTGGGTCACCGCTTTATCCTATTGCGGCACGAGTTTCTGCGCTGGGCTGGAAAGGCCCGAGAGACATTCCCCGGCATTCCGAGCATCCTTGTCATAGCAGGGGGGGTCGATT
Organism: Acidobacteriota bacterium; assembly: GCA_029263355.1. GTDB lineage: Bacteria > Acidobacteriota > Thermoanaerobaculia > Multivoradales > J023 > JAAELT01. The sequence continues at coordinate 32,705 of JAJCXQ010000262.1, forward strand.
CAACTGGCCTCGCCGGCAGAATTCTCCGTACCCTCACAGACCTCGATCTAGTGCCCCTTCAGCTCAAATGCATCGTTCACGAATCCGATCAGACCTGCCGATCTTTGGCGGCGAACGATCACAGAATCAGCTTGGTCACTAGAACGCATGACCTCTCCGCACTGATGGCGGAATCACACCTGGCGATTTCGGCCGCCGGGAGCACGGCCTGGGAGCTCGCGTTTATGGGTGTCCCAGCTCTATTGGTGAGCGTAGCCGAGAACCAACGCCCGATCGCTGCCGAGCTCCACAGCCGAGGCGCAGCAATAGACCTCGGTTGGCACACTGAGCTCGACGCCGCGCTCCTCAATCGCCAACTCCAAGAACTGCTGAGCAACCAAGAGACAAGGTCGGCGATGGCGAACAGCGCTCAAGAATTGGTAGACGGCGAAGGGGTCGATCGAGTGATCAGCTGCTTGTTGGCGGAACCGTTGCGGTTGCGTCCTGTCTGCCATCGGGATCGCCGGCTGATCTGGGAGTGGGCCAATGATCCCGAAGTCCGCCAAGCCTCTCTTTCAACTGAGCCGATCCCATGGACCGATCACGTGGCGTGGTTCGACCACCAACTCGCGAGTGACGCCGGCCCCTTCTGGCTCGCGGTTGACGAAACCGAGACTCCAGTGGGTCACATTCGCTTCGACCTCTCGGCGTCCAAGGATGCCAATGTCCACATCGCTATGGGTCATGGCCACAGAGGCCGAGGACATGGTCCTTTGCTCCTCAGCCTCGCAACCGAGCGCCTGTTCCATCAGCACCGCGCCGATCGAGTCCATGCCTATATCAAGCCAGAGAACTCAGCCTCGTTGAAAGCCTTCCACCGCGCCGGCTATCGACAAGTCAACGACGCTACCGTCAAGGGAGAGGCAGTCAAGCACTACGTGGTAGAGAGGCCAGCATGACCGAAACCGTTGACATTGCAGGGCGCCGCATCGGTCCAGGGGAGCCGATCTACATCATCGCCGAAATGTCGGCCAATCATCACCAGAGCTTCGACCAAGCGGTGGAATTGCTTCACGCCGCAAAGGAGGCGGGTGCCGATGCCGTCAAGCTCCAAACCTACACTGCCGAAACTCTGACTCTCGACTCAGATCGCGAGTGTTTTCGCGTTGGTGGCGGGACTCTATGGGATGGTCGCACTCTTTTTGACCTCTACGGTGAAGCGTTCACCCCTTGGGCCTGGCAACCGAAGCTGAAGAAGCTGGCGGATCAGCTTGGAATACACCTCTTCTCCTCCCCCTTCGATCCGACCGCGGTCGACTTCCTCGAAGAGATGGGGGTGCCAGCGCACAAGATTGCCTCATTCGAGCTGGTTGATTTGCCCTTGATCAAGAAGGTAGCTGCAACCGGCAAACCCATCATCATGTCCACCGGCATGGCGTCACTGGGTGAAATCGAAGAGGCTGTCGAGGCAGTTTACGAGGTTGCAGGCCGAGGCAATCTTGCACTCCTCAAGTGCACCAGCGCCTACCCTGCACCCCCTGAGGAAATGAACCTCCGTTGTATCTCCCATTTGAGTGAGGCCTTTGGCCTGCCGGTAGGGCTTTCGGATCACACCCTGGGAGTTGCCGTGCCAGTAGCAGCCGCGGCGCTAGGTGCAACAATTATCGAAAAGCACTTCACTCTGTCGCGATCAACGCCTGGACCCGACAGCGCCTTTTCGCTCGAACCAAATGAGCTCAAAGAAATGGTCGCAGCAGTGCGTGTCGTGGAAAAAGCGATAGGTCGCGTCCAGTACAGCCTAGGCCAGCGCGAGCGATCAAGTAGGTCCTTTCGACGGTCACTCTTTATCGTCGAAGACGTAGCCGCAGGCCAATTGTTGACCGAACAGACTGTACGGTCTATTCGCCCGGGCGACGGCCTGCTCCCCAAGTTCTTACCGGATGTGCTGAAGCGCAGAGCAGCAACTGATATCCCACGCGGAACGCCGCTTGCCTGGCACCATCTCAGACCTGGAATAGAAGACGAGTCGGACTAGATGACCGCACAAGAGCGCGACGACCTCACAGATTTTCCGGTGACTCTCATCCGGCCAACATCCGGCTTTGTCTCTCTCAAACTGGGAGAACTGTGGGAATATCGCGAGCTGCTGTTTTTTCTTACTTGGCGCGACATCAAAGTACGGTACAAACAAACGGCCCTCGGGGCCGCGTGGGCCATCCTGCAGCCACTACTCACGATGATCGTCTTTACAATCTTCTTCGGTCGCTTGGCCAAGATCCCATCCGACAACGTCCCCTACCCTATTTTCGCATACACGGCACTCTTGCCCTGGCAGCTTTTCGCCTACTCCTTGAGTCAGGCTGGAAACAGCATGGTCGCCAGCCAGCAACTGATCAAGAAGATCTATTTCCCGAGATTGGTCATCCCGATATCGGCAGTCCTAGGTGGCCTGGTCGACTTCTGCCTTGCCTTCGTGCTTCTCATTGGCATGATGGTCTACTACCAGATTGCACCTACACAAGGTATTCTGCTCCTTCCTTTCTTCATCTTGCTTGCCTTGGCAACAGCTTTAGCCGTCGGCCTTTGGCTCTCCGCCCTCAGCGTAAAGTACCGTGACGTTCGTTACACCCTGCCCTTTCTCACACAATTCTGGCTGTTTATTACTCCGATTGCTTACCCGAGCAGTCTTGTATCTGAGAAATGGCGCATTCTGTACGGGCTCAATCCGATGGCTGGTGTCGTAGAAGGGTTCCGCTGGGCTCTGCTGGGAAAGTCGGGATCCGTCGGACCTATGATCCTCGCCTCGACTCTTGCAGTGACTGTTTTACTGATCGGCGGACTCTTTTACTTCAAGAGTATGGAGCGTACATTTGCCGACGTTGTTTGACAACTTTCCACAGCCATCGACGAACGGATCCAAACCAGTGGAGCTCACGATTAGCACCCCAGGTGGTTGGGCGTCATGAGTCAACCGGCACTCAGAGTCGATTCTCTTGGGAAGCGCTTCCAGCTAGGACCCACTGAGAGCTACGGTACGCTTCGAGAGAGTTTGGCGCGTTTGGGGAAGGCGCCCTGGAAGCGGGTCGCTCAAACTAAGCGTCAAGACGACAACCCTACGATCTGGGCGCTCGAGAATGTATCGTTCGAGGTTGATCATGGCGAAGTCTTGGGGGTTATTGGCCACAACGGCGCAGGTAAGAGCACGCTACTCAAGATCTTGTCACGAATCACCGAACCCACCCGCGGGTCTATCGAAGTCAGAGGTCGGGTAGGTTCTCTGCTAGAAGTCGGAACCGGCTTCCATCCTGAGCTGACCGGCCGCGAGAATATCCATCTCAACGGCGCTATCCTCGGCATGAGGCGGTCAGAGATCCGACGCAAGTTCGACGAAATTGTCGCCTTTGCCGAGATTGAGAAATTTCTAGACACTCCAGTCAAACGTTTCTCGAGCGGTATGTACATGCGTTTGGCCTTTGCCGTCGCAGCCCACCTCGACCCAGAAATCTTATTGGTTGACGAAGTTCTCGCCGTCGGAGACCTTGCTTTTCAAAACAAGTGTCTCAAAAAGATGAAGGATGTGTCAGGCACCGGCCGTACGGTCATTCTGGTGAGCCATAACATGGGCGCCATCCACCGATTATGCCCCCGTTGTTTGTTACTCGATCACGGCACAGTTGCCATGGACGGTCCAACCGAAGACGTCGTCAGGGCTTATATCGCTCATGGTATCGAAGATGTTGGAATCGTAACTCAGGAATCCAATTCCGACAAACCGATACATTTGCGGCGAGCATATACCGCGAAGCGCGATGGCGATCATCAACGGGACTTCCGATTCGACGAGGGGCTCAGTGTCGTTGTCGAATTTGAAGTCAATCAAACCATTGACGGATGTGCGGTATGGGCAGGAATTCGAACGGTTGAGCAGGTCTGGGTCTTGGGCTCGACGGACACCGACTCGGATGCATCGCGGCTCGGAGCTCGGGCACCTGGGTACTACCGCACTCAACTCGATTTGCCCGCCTCCTGGCTCAACGCTGGAATGTACGAAGTTGTCGTCGGTATCAATCGGAACGCTCCGCCAACGAGCTATGATCGGGTGGATATCGGCACCTTCAACATCCTCGATGTCGATACCCCTGCGCGACTGCGGACCGGGCAGTCTCGTCCAGGAATCCTGCAGCCGTTCCTGGATTGGCGACAAGGTCGAGTAACAGCTGACGAGCCTTCACCCAAGGATCATGTGGGCCGCCACAGCTAAACTCATGTCCAAGCTCCTGAGTACTGTCATCTTGCTTGGAGGGGGACTCTTGATCGTCGCAGCTCGGAATCCAAGAATTCGACGACGCCTGGGTCAAATTCAGGCCCTGGGGCGCAACGCTGCCCATGAGAACTATGTGGGTGAAGTTCGAACGCAATTCACTCTTCACGAGACGGCGCGATTCTCTGAAGGTACTTTGGTTTACGGAAGCGGAGAGATACACATCGCTGAAGGTACCTATCTTGGACGCCACTGTTATGTATGCGCTCAACCCGCAGCAGCCAGGATCGATATCGGTCGTGATTGTGCCATTAGCCACAATGTCCACATTCGTACAGCTTCCTACAGAAAAGATGGTGACTTCGTTCAAGCCGTCCAGTCGGACCTCGAGTGGGCCAACATCCGAATCGGCGACCGCGTGTGGATAGGAGCACATGTATTCATCACGGGTGGCGTGACAATCGGAGACAACAGCATCGTCGGCGCCAACAGCGTGGTAACGAGGGATGTTCCGCCAAACTCTATCGTCGGCGGCGTTCCGGCTCGTCTCATACGCTCCAAGGACCCCTCATGACCAATATGCAGCTACGACTACTCATGAGAGCAAGGCCTTCATGACACGATGCGGCTTGATCGCGAGTCTTGGCACCGACAAGTCCGCCCTCGAATCAAGATTGCAAGCGATGGACCTCGCCATCGCGTTGACGAGCGAAGGTGAGCTCGCCCTCAATGCGATGTCTGTGAAGCACATCTCGCCAGCAGAGCTGATTACGGCCCGCCGCCTGAAGACACTCGCCCAGCATAGCTTGAAAGCCCGTGACCGTTTCATGGCCAGGATCTGCAATGGAGAGAAGCTGGACGGCATCGACTGGCCAGCTTTATTTCTCGAAGACAATTACCTCCTCTTTTTCAGGGATGTTTTCTTTGCCCAAGATCTTGGGTTCAGGCTGCGAGAAGAGGGCATCGAAACCGTCTCTTGGGAGAATCCCGGTGACCCATCAAATGGCGCCAGCGGCGAGATCTTCAAGCGGACTCTCTCTAGCGTTGATGGCTTGAAGATTTTCGAAACCAGCGACACTTCGACGACCTTCAGTTGTCAAAAATTTTTTGACCCGTTGACCCGCTTGCGGCGACGTCTTCGGGACCGAGTCCTCGCTGACCCAGTCGCTGGTCAAGTCGTCGCGGTCTTTTCCACTCGGCAATGGGAGCGTTTTCGGACTTCTCTGCTAGATCTGAAGACGACTTTCGGAAGGAGCTTCCAACTCTGGTACCTGGGCTCTGCTGGGAAGGATTTAGTCAGATGGTCCAAAGCGCATCACATTCGATTACATTGCATACCCTATCCAACCAGAGTTGACCCTGATATTGCTCAATTCTTTCAAGGTCACCGCGAGGCCTACTCGAACCCGGTCAAAGTAGGTCACCGCGAGGCCTACTTTGACCGGGTTCGTCACCAGCTTGCTGAAGACCTCGACTGCCCAGCATTAGCCAGCGGCGAGCTCGAGAGCTCAATTGAGCTCTTTCTTGAATACACCCTGCCACATACCGCTCAATGGGGACGCAATTTCAGATCTTTGCTGGAAACTTCCCGCCCAAGCTTCATCGTTGGATCAGCCGCGTACACCTATCAAACGGCCCTTCCATATCATGTTGCTAGCCACCTTGGGCTGATCTCCGTTGCGCTGTCTCACACCTACGTCTCAGGCGACCACAGTCCGGTGTCGAGCACCTACTTGGCTTGCCGCAATCGCTTCGAGCGTCGGAGTTTCCGGCGCTCCTTCCCTGACGAAGATAAAGTCCTCTACTGTCACAATTCATCAGACAGGCTGTCCTACCAGCCCGACCCGACAGTTCATGTTGATGCCAAAACAAAGCCGCTCGTCGCAATGTTGACGGCATCCCCTACGATCGGGCGTTTCCTGATGCCGACTCTGGACACCGGTGAATTCGCCCGGACTCTGCGAGCTCTTGCAAGTCCGCCGACCGCGCTTTCGGGAATCGACTTCGCATTCAAGTCCCATCCGCGATTTGACATTTCCGCACCACTATCAAAATCCCTAGGCTCGACCAACGTTCGAGTGGTGGCGGCGACAGCCTCCGTCACCTCCCTACTCGAGGCTTCTTGGTTGGTCGTCGTTTTCAATCACTATGGTGGTGTCGTGGTCGATGCAATCGCATCAGGCAAACCGATTATCTTTCTCGACTCGGCAGGATACTCCTACCCACACGTCGAGACTCTCGGTTTCGAGGCAGGGGACGTTGTCCAGACCGTTGAAGAGTTCTGGGACCTTTTGGAGCGCCTGATGACGGATCGCGAGCTCTACCAGGCTTTGGAACAGAAATGCGATCTCTTTGCATCCAGCTATCTCAACTCATCTTCGGAGAGCTTGGGCTCTTCACTGACTCAACTACTCACTTAGTTAGTTTCTGGACGGAAACCAGCTGGCACTTAGGAGCTGAGGCTTGCCCGATCGCCGGATTCGAATCCTATTCAACGCATGGGCCGACCAAGGCAACCGAAACTCTCAGAGCCTCACCGCTAGGGAGATCGCCAGTCGTCTGAACCCCGAGCGATTTTCCAGCAGCCTGTTTATCAGTTGGGATCAAGACCCGGATCCTATCGTCTCAATACATGAATCGATCCGACTCTTGAGAGTGCCGCCTCGTTTAGGCACGTTGTACATCGCGCGAGAGCTTCTGTGGGGTCGCCACGACATCATCTTCTATTCTGCGTTGAACCCACGTGCCAGCCGCCTCTTTAGGATAGGCCGACGCTTAGGTAAACCTCGACGGGTCGTCGATAGCGTCGAAACCTCACTGGAACAGATCGCAGCTTGTGGCGACAGGATTGAAGCCGCCATCTATTCCGGCTTGAGACAAGCCGATCTACGAACTGCGATCACACCTGCTATCTCGGAAGACCTAAAAAGGCAGCACCAGCTAGAGAGCTTGGTCGTACCACTAGGTGTTGATCTCTCACTGTTCCAACCGGTCGACCGAACCCACCGTGAGCCACCGTGGAAGGTACTTTACGTCGCATCGATCTTTCCCCGTAAACAAACTCATCTTATCTTGGAGTTTGCAAAGAGCTTTCGGAATGCACAGGTAGAATTCCACTGTATTGGCCCTTGCCTCGGGGATCCAGAGTACTTCCAGGATCTTCTCGCTCAGAAGGAACGTGACCGGCTAGATCATGTCGTGTTTCATGGCTCGCTAAGCCAACGTGAAATCTACGAGCATATGAAATGCTCGGACCTCTACGTTCTGCCCTCACGGCTCGAAGGTTTTGGCAAGACCACTCTCGAGGCTGCCGCCA
>JAJCXQ010000263.1 GCA_029263355.1 Acidobacteriota bacterium
TCCGGATAGAACGACCAGGTCCCGCCTAGAATGATGAGCTCAACTTTGTCGACCTCATGGCCCGTGTTGTAGAACGCCAACAGCCGGCCAAGGGTCTGACCATAGGGATCAAAATCGTGTTGGGCGGCGCGCTGCGCCCCCGGCTCTCGCGACAGGTAGCTCTTCGGCATCCTCACATCTGACGGGCAGAAGATGCACTTCCCCGGACACGGGTAGGGTTTGGTCAGCACCGTCACCGGCGCCACCCCACTCTGGGTTCGAACCGGCTTCATCCGCACCCGTTCGACAAAAGCGCTTTCGTCTTCCTCCCATCCTTGGCGTGGCTTGAAATACCGATAGCCGCGGATGATCTCGCTTTTCGAGAACGCCCCGCAGCCCGCCTTCGGATATTTGCGCACCAGGCGATGTAGCGCCGACGCGTCGAGCGACTCTACGGCCCGAATCTCGTCGATGATCGGCAGCAGCTGACGTTCGTGGTGCTGCGGCTCGAAGCGGTGAGGGGAAGGGCGCATGATAAAGGGGGGTCGAGGTGGGGAGGGCGAAACACTATCACGGGCAGGTGCGGGCACCCTACCCCAACAGACGGCGACAGTCACAGGCCGCCGGACTAGTCTAGATCCTGGCCAAGGACGGCTTGATAAAAACGAAAGGACACTCACCCATGAACGCGTCGCTTCCAAGGGTTGGCCTTGCCGCGCTCGTTGCTCTCACTCTATCGACAGCTCTCCGCGCCCAACAGGACGCACCGAAACCCGCCGATACGTTCGCCAGTGCGCTCAAACAAGGCGCGACGACCATCCAGCTCCGTTACCGTTTCGAGAACGTTGACCAGCAGGGCTTCGACGATCAAGCACACGCCTCGACCTTGCGTACCGCCCTCGGCTACGTCAGTCAGCCCTTCAAAGGATGGAGCTTCAAACTCGAAGCCGAAAATGTAGCAACCGTCGGCAACGATCTCTATAACAACCGCGGCGCCGGCTCCGACGCCAACAACGTCACCAACCGCCCGGTGGTCGCCGATCCCGAGTTGACGCAGCTGAACCAAGCCTACCTCCGCTTCGAGCGCGGCGAGACCGAGCTCACCTTCGGCCGCCGTGAGCTCCTATTCGGCGACGTACGCTACGTCGGCAATGTCGGATGGCGGCAGCATCATCAGTCTTTCGACGCCGTCACGTTGACCAACTCTTCCCTCGACCACCTCACGATCGAATACGGCTATCTCGACAAAGTCCACCGGATCTTCGGCGACAGCCAAGCCATGGCGAGCCACCTGCTGAATCTCGGCATCGCGGTCGGCGATCTCGGCAAAGTGACCGCCTACGGTTACCTGCTCGACTACGATCGACCGCAAGACGCCAGCCGGTCGACTTCGACATTCGGCATCGAGCTCAAAGGTGACCGCCAGCTGTGCAGTGAACAGTCATCCTGCGGCGTGGGAGTATTGCTCTACGAGCTCGAGTGGGCAACCCAGAGTGACATCGGAGACAATCCGCGACAAATCGACGCGGACTACTTACACGCAGTGATCGGCGGCAAGGCACGAGAGCTTACGGTCAAGCTCGGATTCGAAGTGCTCGACGGTAGCCGATCCGACGGCCAGTTCAACACCCCCTTGGCGACCCTCCACGCCTGGAATGGCTGGGCGGACAAATTCCTCACCACGCCGCCAGATGGGCTCGAGGACCTCTACCTCTCGCTGGCTGGCAACCTGCCCCTCGGCGGATCGCACAAGCTCGCCTGGAAAGCGATTTACCACGACTTCGGAGCCGCCACCGGCGGCGCCAGTTATGGCGACGAGATCAACCTACAGGCGACATACAAAACAGCCTGGGACCAAGTTTTTGGCCTCAAGGCAGCCCTTTACGACCGCGACACGTTCGCCACCGACACCGACAAGCTGATGTTCTGGTCGGCCTACCGTTTCTAGCCTAGCTTTCATCAGCGATCGCACCAGGCAGAGTGAGACAGAAGGTCGAGCCTTCGCCTTGGCCAGCGGACTCCACCCAGATCCGCCCACCATGTATTTCGACGATACGCCGGACTAGAGTCAGCCCGACGCCGGTCCCTTCGATCTGTTGATCGAGGCGGTCGAAGAGGCCGAAGACGAGCTCTTGATATTTGGGATCGATCCCGAGTCCGTTGTCCGCGACGTAGAACACCGGTGGCGTCTCAGGACGCACGCCAACGACGATCCGCGGCTGGGCTTGATCACCCATGAACTTGATCGCGTTCTCGATCAAGTTTTGAAATACCTCGAGAATCCGCACTCGATCGGCAACCACAATCGGCAGATCCGGTGCGATCTCGATTTCGACTGGGCGCTGCGCGAGTCGACCCGCATTCAAGTCGACCGCTTCCTGGACCAGTTCGCCCAGCGGGAAGGCTTCGGGCTCATTGGCGACCCGGCCGATACGAGAAAGCTCCAACAGCTCGTCGAGAAGCTGTCCCATGGTCCCTGCCGCGACACCGATCCTCTCGATGTCGTGACGGACTCGCTGATCGTCCCCAATAGCAACGTCCTGTTTCAACAATCCAAGAAACCCTTTGATGGTGACCAACGGACTCTTGAGATCGTGGGACACGGTGTAGGTAAAACGCTCGAGCTCGGCGTTCTTGGCCTCGAGATCGTTGATCAAGCTCTCCCGCTCGCTGATGTGCTGATTGAGTTTTCGAGTCAGGATTTCGAGCTCGACATTACGCGCCCGAATCACTCGGGTCCGCAAGCCATGAGCGCTAAGAACCAGCAGGGTCAACGCCCCGAGCGCTAATAGGTAGAACCAAGGTCGCTGCCAGTAAGGCGGAGCGATAACGATCATCGCTGAGACTGCGTTTTCGCTCCAGGCCCCATCGGGACGCCCGACGGCAACATGAAATCGATAACTGCCAGGAGGAATATTGGTATAACGCACTTCGGGCAACGTCATCTGGAACGGCCCTAGCCAGTCGTCGTCGAAACCTTCAAGCCGATGCCGATACAACAAGCCGTCCTCACGCGACATGGACACCGCGCCGAAGTGAAACGTCAGGGCTCCCTGGCGGAACCCCAGGGCGAGCTCTTCGTCCAGCGGATGCGACCGACCATCGATCTCAAGTGATCTCAACTCAACCCCGGGCGCCGGCAGTTGACGTGGCGCATAAACCTCGTTGTACAGAGATAGCCCCTGATCCGTACCGATCCAGACTCGCCCCTGCCGGTCAACCAACCCAGCTCCTCGGTTGATTTCGTGACCAGCGAGGCCCTCTCTCACCGTGAGGTGTTGCGCTTCTACGCCGTCCCACACATAAACGCCATCGTTGGTGCCAATCCACAATCGGCCGCTGGGATCCTTCAAGAAGAGATACACCGGGCGATTGATGGCAAGCTCTTTTTGCTCCACCTCGACAATCTCGTCACCACGGAGCTGAAACAGTCCCTCAGCCGTTCCGACCAACACGGGGCCCGTCGCCTCGGCGAACACGTTGTAGACATTGCTGGCCCCCACCGTTGGCCCGCGGGCTATACGCCAATCACCGTCCTCTCGCCACAACAGCCCACCCCGCGCCGCCAGGTAGAGACGCCCGTCGCCGCCGAAGTGCAACCAACGCAGATTTTCGAGATCCTGCCCCGCGGCCCCAAGATCAACGGCGATGAATTCGGAACCCTCCCGACGATACAAATCCGTTTCGTTTGCGACCCACAGGGTGCCCTCTGCATCAACCTCAGCCGTGAAATTATTGCCGATGGTCAATGCAACATTCCA
>JAJCXQ010000264.1 GCA_029263355.1 Acidobacteriota bacterium
GCATCCAGAAATAGCGCTTCAAAACCGTCGAGGTCGCGCTGGTGGAGCGAGCACAGGCGAGTATGTTTGAGCAGAACACAAGCAGCTAGCCCACAAAACATTGTAAACAATGATGTCGAAAGACTCGGTACTGCCAAGGCGAGTTACGCAGCGCTGTGCGCAGCCCATCAGCGCGACCGGCAGGGGGTCTTTTTGGGCGCGATCTAGTTCGTTTAGCCCTCGTAGTCTAATGGAAAGGCAGCGGCCTTCGAAGCCGCCAAATGCAGGTTCGAGTCCTGCCGAGGGCTCCAATTTTTATCAACAACAATCAACGATCTTTGCGGTGTAGCTCAATTGGTAAGAGCGGATGGCTCATAACCATTGCCTGTTGGGGGTTCGAATCCCTCCACCGCAACCATGGCCCAATGACCGAGAAGCAAAGGGGTGCAGGCGAAAGAGGGACGTTCCGCTGGGCTGTGGACCCAGAGAGCCAGGTTCAACTCCTGGGCACCCTACCAATCTTCCTATCACTCGATAGACAACCATTTGTCTCCGTAGCTCAGCAGACAGAGCGCCGGCTTGCGAAGCCAGAGGTCGGGGGTGCGATTCCTCCCGGAGACACCAAATTTTGACGCCCCCCAACCTCGATCTCATTTATCGGTTAACAGAAACACCGTACCGATGGGAAAATAAAAATGCAGGGGCAGCCAAAACCGCAAAAGGCTTGCTCGGATTCCGTACATGCGCGGATTCCGGTGGTGGTTGGTAGGAAAACAATCTGCCCAAAGTTCGCGGCTTCCGCCTGAGGTTCGGCCGAGGAGCAGACGAGATCGGTCTCCAGTGCACGATCCACGACGGGATCCATTGCGGGCGCCAGCACAAGATCGGTCGAAACATCTGGAGCTTCAGCGATACCCGAGCCTACGGCCAAGAATCCCAAGGCCAAGGCAACTACGAGAAGGGAAGCGAGTCGAGTCATGAGAGGCTCCTTTCAGCAGTTAATGATGCCAGCAGCCTAACACGCGCACAGAGTTTACGGGGGGACAAATAGCTCTATCGAGTCGCGATGGCTTCACGCCGTCTTGCCTCGAGTCCCCTGCCTGTGATGCCGAACAAGCGCCAACAAGGGGACCAGCGAGATACCGGTGCCGACGAGAGCCAGGCCACGGAATGCCCACGCCGACATGACAAATCCGGACGCGAGAGCCGCGAACCCCCCGCTGGTCCAGGTCATCGAGTCGGCCAGGCCTTGGAGGCGCAGCCGGTCACGCAGGTCCAAGCCTTCTTGCAGCGCGGCGCTCGCTGAAACGAAACCGAAGTTCCAACCGACCCCGAGCAAGAGTAGTGAAGCGGTGAGAGGTACCGCCTGCGCTTCGCCGGCAGCGGCACTCAGCAGCGATGAGAGCGCCAGCAGCAGGCTACCGGCGACCATCATGGGACGGGCGCCGAAACGATCCACCAGGTGGCCGGTGACGGGAGCAATGGCGAACATGCCCAGGGTGTGGGACATCATGACACCGCTGACCAAGGTGAGGCCGTGGTGATGACCGCTGATGTGCAGCGGCGTCATGGTCATCACCAGGATCATCACGAACTGAGAGACCATCAAGACGAGAAACGACAATTGCACTGTGGGATGTCGCAAGAGCTCCCACAACGGTCGCTGAGGGGCTTGGTCGCGCGCACTCTTCGCATCGTCAGGAACCACCGCCAACGTCAGGGGCTCGGGACGGAGGGTGACAAAAAACCACAAGGCAGCGAGGGCGAAACCCGCTCCGCTGATGGCGAAGGGGCCGGCCAACTCGGCGCCGAGGACAGCAGCTCCTATCCGGCTTGCGGGAACAATCAATAAGGGTCCGGCGACCGATCCGATGGTCGCCGCCCAGACCACAAACCCGATTGCTGATGCCCGCCGATCGGCCGACCAGAGGTCCCCCGCTGCGAATCGTGACAGCTGACTCACACTGCGCCCAAAGCCCATCACCAACATGGCGGCGATTAGTGCGCCGTAACTCGCCGTCCACAATGAGCTCACGCCGATGGCGCCCCCCACCGCCGAGATGGTGAAACCGAGACAGAACGCGAACCGGCGGCCGGATCGTCGGCTCAAGGCGGTGAGGGCAACCGCTCCCAGCGCCGAGCCCACCGTACCCACGGCACTGGGCAGGCCAGCCCACTGTGTCGAGCCTGTCAACTCCGCGGCAGCGATGGACACCACTGAGATGGCGGCGAGGAACGCGGTTGACGCCAAAGCGTTGCCGACGAAAAGAGCGCCGGTCAAACGACGACGCTGACGGTCACGAGGTTTCATCCAGGGATTGTAGTTGCGGGCGGACCCGTGAGGCTCATGGCCAACGCCCAAAGCGTAGACCTCCTAGCCGCCCATCCCCTCACAGGTCTGAAACGCGCCGGTATCCTGCACCGGTAAGAACGGGGTGCTCTGTGGGTTGGTGTAATCCTTCACCTCGCCTGAGACGGTGTCGGTGACTCGGATCGTGACCTCGACGTCGGTCAAGCCAGCGGCGAAAACCCAGAAATTCTCGAAGCCGGCAAGATCGCAGGCGTTGAGGACTTTGACCAGGGCTTCGACGTTGTCGGGGGAGAAGAACCAGAACGTACCGGTGGCATCAGACAGAGGAACGGCCTGGCCGTCGCCGGTTTCACCGGCGGCGGTGCGCCAGGTGCTCTCGACCCGGAAGCGACCTTGCTCGAGGCAGAGACTAGTCGCCGTAGGTGTGCAGGCGCCCTGCTTGGCCTCAACCGAAACGAGCGCGGGCGAAGTGAGCGTGGTCTGCAGGCGCTCGCCGGCCCGCAAACGGGCAACCCGGGCGGCAAGCTCACGACGGGTTGCCCCGACCAGCGCCTCAGCCTCACTCTCGCCGGAACGGGCCACCGGGCAGGTGTCGAAGGCATCGGTATCCTGGATCGGAGCGAAAGCCTCGCCGAGACGGCTGGAGTAGATCCTGGTCTGGCCAGTTTGAGTATCGAAGATGTTGAGCTCAACGCCGACGTTGGTGAGCCCGCCAGCGAAGACCCAGAAACGATTGAACGGCTCGACGCAGGCATCGAGCACCTTGACCACCAGCTCGACGTTCTCCGGTCCAAAAAACCAGAAGGTGCCGGTCGCGTCGGTCAGCTTGCTGTCGGCGCGTGCGGCGCCGGTTTCCCCTACGAAGTCTGTCCATGTGGCCCGCACGGAGAATCGATTGTCCGCCAGGCAGTGAGAGAATAGGTCAGGGACGCAGTTGGTGGTCGCTGGCGCCAGCGCGAAATTGATGCCTTGGGTGACCGATCCCTCGCTGATGATCACCGGCGTGCCAAGGGTTGGGTCACAGTTCAGATCGTCACAAGGCAGATCGTCATAAAGTTCATCGATGCCGTCGAACATGAAAGGTCTGAAGGAAGTAGCAGTCACGAAATACGTTCCGGGCGTCAGACCGGTCCGGTACTCACCGTTGGCATCGGTGGTGGCCCGACCGACATCACGACCAGAAGTGTCCCACAGGTTGATATCGATGCTGGCCAAAGGCTGACCGGTGTCCTCCCGGGTGACGCGTCCCCGAATACCTTGCGGGATATCGAGCTCGAAATCGATGCCGGTGACAGGTGCGTTGAGAGCCACCGCCAGGGGCGCCCCTGCGGTTCGATCACAGCTACTCGGCGGACACGGTAGGTCGTCGTAGAGCTCGCTGGCATAACCTTCAGAGTCGATGGTGTCGACAAAGTATGTTCCTGGGCTCAGCCCTTCGATCCGGTAGTTGCCATCACCATCGGTTGGTGCGCTGCCGGCGAAGTTGCCTTCGGTGTTCCAGACTCGAGCACTTCCATCGATGCGCCGACCGATCACCGCATCACGGATGGACCCCGAAATCACCCCGAGACGATCCAAGACGAAGTCGATATTGGTCGTCGCGGTCTCATCCAACACCACGACCGGCGTTCCGGTGGTTGGGTCGCAGCCCGGGAAGGGGCACGGTAAGTCTTCATAAAGCTCGTCGATGAAGTCCCCTGACCTGCTATGAGCCGTCACGAAGTAGGTCCCGGGATCCAGGCCGGCAACCTCATAATGACCTTCGAGATCCGTTGAGCCGAACGGAAAAGAGATCTGATTACCGTCACTATCCCACACAGTGAGGTCGATGAAGGGAATGGGGTCGCCAGTGTCTTCCCCAACCACAGCCTCCGACACCACGGTGCCGGAAATCGAGCCCATCGGACGCCTGGGCATCGCGACATCGATCGTGGTTGTGGTGTTCACCGTCACGATCACCGGCGTGCCACCCGTAGGATCACAATCGTCCGGCGGATTGTCGCACCGCAACCCATCATAGAGCTGGCCGAGGTGGCCAAAGTCTTCGAC
Source organism: Acidobacteriota bacterium (assembly GCA_029263355.1). Lineage (GTDB taxonomy): Bacteria > Acidobacteriota > Thermoanaerobaculia > Multivoradales > J023 > JAAELT01. The sequence goes on from JAJCXQ010000264.1 coordinate 4,340, forward strand.
GGTCACAAAGTAAGTACCGGGACTTATCGGGTCGATCTGGTAAAAACCCGTTTCGTCGGTTTGGGCAAAATCTTGACTGAAGCCCTCGGGCGCCCACAGGTTGACGAGGGTATTCGGAATCGGCAGTCCGGTGCCCAGCGTGGTCACCGTGCCGGTGATGGCGCCGAGTCGATCGAGTGCAAAGTCAATTCCTGAGACTGCTGTCTCGACTGCCACGGCGACGGGCGTACCTTCGTCCAGGGGACAGGTGTATACGTCCCCGAGGCACTCGACGCCGTCGTACAACACCGTGGTCACACCAAAGCCCGATGCAGCAACCAGATAACTGGCTGTGGGAAGGCCCTCGATCTTGTAGTGGCCATCGTCGTCCGGCGGTACGAACCCCGAGACTCGGCCGTCTGGACCGATAACCTGAGCGGAAACGAAAGGAGCTGACCCACCTACGATGGTCAAGGTCCCCTCCACCCGCCCGCCGAGATCGAGACCAAAATCGATTCCTGAGGTCACGCCATCGAGGGCGACAAGAATTGGCGTGCCATTCGTCGGCTCGCAGCCATCGAGACTATTGCAAGGCCCATCGTCATAGAGCTCATCGATGTAGTTGACGAAATTGACTGTGTGCGCGAAATAGGTCCCATTCTCGAGGCCGTTGACGCTGTAGGAACCCGAAGAGTCGGTGGAGTTGAATGCGACCAGGAAGCCACTCTCGTTGTAGACCTGGATGTCGACAAAGGCCAATCCTTCACCTGTGGCGGTATGGATGACTCGTCCGGTGATCCCGCCGAGCGGCGTGAGGGCTTTTGATTCACCCGCTACCGGTGACGCCAAAGGCTCGAGACCCCCAAGCCCCTCGACCCTGCTCTCGAGTTGATCGAGACGTCGGCGAAGGACCGAAGCGTCTTCTGGCAAGACGCTGGCCACAGCCTCGAGCGATCGCAAGTGGTTCAGGAGATCGGCCCCCTGCCGCGCCAACATCGTCTCGATCGCCGGCCGGGCAGACCGATGCTCGGAGAGGGGAACGAGTCGCTGTGAAATCAACTGCTCGATTTGTACCAAGTGCTGGTCCATCGCCTGAGCCTCGTCACCATACACAGGACGAGCCGCCCACCCAGCGATCACCATCGCAAGGATCAGACAAGCAGAGACGCGAGGGAAGCGTGTTTGGGGCATGAAGAACTCCTGAAGAGTGGACTGTTCAATGTTCATCGGGCGCAAAGCGGCCTGGTTCACTCATAGGGCGTTTTTCGGCCCCAGAACTGATCACGGTCAACTCAACTCGGTCAGCAATAGATCCCGCAACGGCCCCCACAAAGACGGCGGCGCCGCCAAAAGGCGAGGTGGCCCAACCGACGGTTCGAGAAACTCTACCCGGGCGCCAGACTCCCGCATGATGACTCGTCCCGCCGCCAGATCTTGCGGCTTGGTGTAACCGGTGAGATCGACGTAAGCGTCGAACGCGCCGCTCGCCAGCCAACAGGCTGCCAACGAGCCGAGGCCAAGAGCACGGACGCGATAAACGTGGCGCGTGAGCTTCACCCAGCGACTCTCGAACCATTCACGCTCCGCCGCTGACAGGGCATGGGTTTGTGGCGTGTCAACGTTGATGATCACCCGCGAGAGGTCTTCCACCGCAGACCCTGTCACAGTGGGACCTGTCAACGGCTCGTCGTCAACAAAGGCGCCACCACCGTCGAAGGCGTGGAAACAACGGTCTGCGGACGCGTCGTAGACCACTCCCAACACCGGTCGGTCACGGTGCAGCAGCCCCACCGATACCGAGAACAGACTGGCCTGAGCGGCGTAATACTTGGTGCCGTCGATCGGATCGATCAGCCATTGATACTCCGCGCTCACTCGTTCGTCGTCGGTTTCCTCACCGCTCAGACCATGATCGGGAAAGCGGTCCGCAAGGGCCGCTTTCAGATGGCCCTCGACCTCGACATCAACGCTCGTCGCAAAATCCCGCCGATCTTTGTGATTCAGGGGCGCCGCCGACGGCCAACGGCGCATCACCAGCGCCCCCTGCTCCACCACCAACGAACGCACGAAGCGAGTCGCGTCTGCGAGATCGAGCTTCAAACTAGTTCCCGTCCATAAACGATCGTTGGTCGGTCGAGTGTTGTGGGCTGCGCTCAAGGCTTCGGGCATATCGAAGAAGCCGGCGAGACGCCGGCGCTCCCGGGATGTGGCTTCTTCGAGTGGCAGGTACTCGCCGATCCGTTTCTTGGCGATGCATCGTCAACCGGGCCTGAGAGCTGGATGGGATCAAACTAACTTTCCGCCCACGACCGCAGGTCGTCGAGCAGCACCCCGGAGACACCTTCGGTGCTCCACACAGCGCATAGGTGAGCCACCGGCGCCTTGATCGCCGGCAACGGATCGCTGCCCGGCGTCATCGCCGCCACTTGGTCGCGCAGCCAGCCGAGCAACGGGTCCAACGCGTCGAAGGATCCGTCCGCCAGCGCCTGACGCAGGCTCGGCACGGTTTTGGTCTCGAAGCTCTGCTTACGGTCGAGATCAATGATGTCCGGCAACATCAGGGAGGCTTCGGTGAGGGACAGATCGATCCACGCCAACAGCTCGTTGTAGATCCGGCGCGCGATGGTGTCGGCCTTCACCCGCACCTCACGTAGCAGCTCTTCGCCACCAGCCCCCGAAGGCTCGCCGTAAGGCAACAACTGGCAGTAGAGCTTGAGCTTGGGCTCGGTACCCGAGGGACGAATGGTGATGATGAACGAATCGGTAAACAACTGCAGCACGTTGCGCGGCGTCTTGTCGGTCTCACTGACGAACGGACCGAAGGCGTCCTGATCCCAATAGTCCACCATCTTGTGCACCGTCTGGCCGCCCAGCTCCGCGGGCGGGTTCTCCCGCAGGGACGCCATGATGCGATCTTTCTTCAACATGCCGGCGGCGCCCGCCATCATGATCGAGCGGTTGACGGTGTCGAAGCCGCCGAGCTCTTCCAGGATGCCAGTGTAGTAGTCGAGCAGTGTTTTGCCCTCCTGCCGCAACCGTTGGTAGAGCGCTGCCAGATACATACAGGCTGGGGTCGCATCTTTGTCGCGGATCGACGGCAACATGACGACGCCGTGGCTCTCCTCCGCCGCCAACACCAGATCCTGATCCGAGCACGTGACGTCACCCCAAGGCTTGCCGGCTTGCAGGGTCTTGAGCACCGCTGCAACGTACTTGAAGCCGACCAGCAGGTCATCGATCAGCCAGGAATCCCCCGCCTTCTCGACGATCCGCCCGAGGATCTTGGTGGTGACCAAGGTCTCGACCACCAGGCCCTTGCGACGCGGCCCTTGGGGATCGAGCATCAGGTAATAACACAGCACCGCGGCGATCTGATTGCCGTCGAAGTGATACCAGGAACCGTCGGGCATCGCCATCTCGAGGCCAACACGGTCGGCGTCGGGATCACTCGACAGCACAACACCGGAGCCTTGCTCGTCGGCGTAACGACGCGCCGGCGCGGTGGCCTGCGGCACCTCTGGATTGGGAGCCTTGAATGGAATCACCGAGAAGCTGCCGTCGGGCCCCTCGGCCGGCGGCACCGCCAGTGGGAAGCCAAGTTTCTCGAGCACATCACCGACGGTCGACAGGCCACAACCGCACAATGGCGTGTAGGTGACCGGGAACTCCGCCGTCGGTGTAAAGACACCGTCGTAGAGATCGATGTAAGCCTGGACATAGTCGTCATGTAGCGCGGTCGGCACCGCTTGGATCTTGCCGGCAGCGAGGGCCTCGTCGAACGGTATCGAGCGGATGTCCGTCGCTCGCTCCATAGCGTCCACCAGGTGCTGGTCATCGGGGGCGATCGGCTGCGAGCCGAAACGATCGTAGACCTTGATGCCATTGTCGTCCGGCGGGTTGTGGGAGGCCGATAAGTTCATGCCGCCGACAGCTCCCAGCTTGCTGATCAAATACGACAACTCGGGGGTGGTGAGCACGGCATTGTCGGCCTCGGGCTCGGCAAAATAGGCCGTGATGCCGTTGCCGGCGTAAATCTCACAGGCCAGCCGGCCGAGGGATCTGGCGGAGACGCCGACCAACGGATGATCTTTGGCCAAAAAGCCGTAGCGTCCGGCATTGTCGAGGAAAACCCGCACGTCGTTGGCCACCACCACTGTCAACTCGTCGCGATCGGGGAAGGCTTCGCGCAAGTACTGACAGTGACCTTGGACGGTCATACCGACGGTGGTCGGATTCATCCGGTTGGAGCCGTAACCCACCGGGCCGCGACGGCCGCCGGTACCAAACGGCAACACTTGCCAGAAGGCGTCGAACAACAGGTCAACATGTTCTTCGGCCAAGTGTTGTTCGAGGATTTCGGGATAGGAAAAGGGAACATCGCCAGACAGCCACCGGCGCAGGCGCTCGGCGGCGGCGCGGCCGAGCTCGTCGTAGCGGTCGGCTAGAAGGTCACAAACCTCCTGGAGCGCTGCGGTATTGGACATCTCGTCTCCTTGTTTCGAGAGGATCGAAGCGATAGAGCCATGGATTGTGGAAGGAGCGGGCTGAGTCAGCCCACTGTGCCGATGGTACCAAACTCAGCCGTCGCCCGACGGCAGCTTCTCGGCCACCGCACGGTGCTCGATCCAGGCGCGGAAGCGGGCGTTGAGCACGCTCCAGTCTTCCCCCAGCTTGGCCTTCAACGTGGCGGTGGTCGGCGGCGCTCCGTCGGCCACGGCGTCGAGGAAAGCCTGAAAGGCAGCGGCATGGCGCCCGCCCTCTCCCTGCAGTAGATAACGGATCCAGAACGACGACGCGGCATAGTGGATCTGCACCTTCGGAGTCCGCACGAAGTCTTGCCAGTCGGTGCTCATCAACTCCGGCACCGCCGGCAGCTCACCGGACCGCATGGACTCCCGCAGGCGCCAGAGGTTGGCGAAACCGCCTTCGAACCGGTATTCATTGCGACGCACCAGGCGCTCGCCACCGAGCTCTTGTGGCAACAAACGCCCCTCGTCATCGATCTTCCCTAACGCCAAATCATCCGCCAGCCCTTCATCGAGCCAGGGCGGCAGCTGGGGACCGACCGCACGTCGGTTGATAAAATGCACCAGCTCATGGATCACCGTCGACGCGACTTCAGTCCGATTGCGACCGCCGATGTAAAGCGCCGCCACCCCCTTGGCGTTGTGCCCCGCGGCAGACAACCCGGCAATCCGCTTCGACTGCCGTTGCAGCAGACGGTAGGCAATGTCGCTCTGAAACAGCACCACCACTTCGTTGGGCTCGCCGATCGGCTGCCGGCCATAACGTTCGACGTAAGCCGCCTCGATGCGTCCCGCCACCGCATCTAGAAAGGAAAGTAACGCGTCATCGGAGCTATCGGTGTAGAGCGTGTATGGGCCGAGCTGGGCTACGCGCTCGCGGCCGCGCAAATACTTGAGCGTGTCAGCCAACCAGTCGTCCTCCGGCGCCCGTGAAGCCACTGGACGCACCAGCTCCGGCGTCTCGCCGTAGGGAACTTCGGCATCCTCGTCATAGTTCTCGAGCAGCACCCAACCAACGCGGCCATGATAGTTGACGTGGTACCACTCGCCACGGTTGGCGATCTTGCCCGCCCGGCTGAGATTTTCGAACACATAAACCGTCGGTGCGTCGGCCGAAGATCGAGCCTTGAGCTCCATACCCGGCAGCACCCAGACGTGTTTCGCGAAGACCGGTAGCGGCGGCGAAGGCAAGGTATTGGCCGTCGTGCCGTCCATCGCGTCGATCGAAGTATCAGCCATCGCGGGCGACTCGCCGTCGGGGACTCGGGGCATAGCGTAAGCTTCCTGGAAACGAGCGGCCAGCGGACCGACAACCGGCCAGTGCCTGGCTCGATCCAGGATCTCGGCCTCCGGGTTGCGGGTCAACCAGGTGAACGAACCGAACACCGTCAACACAATGAGAACAAGGAGATAGGCCCAGATCGGTCGCTGCATACCTGCCATTGTAACCGTCCCCACCATCGCCTTGCCGGTCGCTCGGCGCGACCACAGCGCTGCCCAGCCCAGCTCAGTCGCGCCTCAACTCTCCTCGCCCTGCTCGCGCTCTTCACGCTCCAGCCGCCGCGCCTCACCCAACGCCGAAGCGACCAGTCCCGCCGGCATCGCTACCACCCCTAAACCCACCATGAGCACCACGAAGGTGAAAACTCGACCGCCTGTCGTTACCGGCACGGTGTCCCCATAGCCGACCGTGGTGACCGTAACGACTGCCCACCATAGGCTGTGAAAG
>JAJCXQ010000265.1 GCA_029263355.1 Acidobacteriota bacterium
CCTTGGCACGAGCGATCGGTCCGGACGGGATATCGATTCTTGAGCAGCTAGCCACACCTCTGACCCGGCTGATCGTGCTTCGGGATACGCCTGCCGGGCCTCATTACATGCTCTCTCACGACCGCATGGCGGAACTGATCGTGCGCCGGGTCGAGGACGAGAGGCGCAGGGACGAGCTGAGCATAGACGTCGAGCTGCTCGCATTGCGCCGTTTCATCGCCATCCAGACCACGCTGCACGGCTCCCGTGGGACGGCGACGGGGGCTTCCCAGATTCCGCGTCGTCACTACCGGTTGATCGCGGCCCACGCGGAAGCCCTGCTCTGGGACCGGCCGAGGCTCGACTGGTGGGCCGCTTGCCGACACCAGCGCCGGGTCGATCTCGTCCGCTCCGCCCTCCGGGTGGCGACAGCCCTGGCCGTGCTGGCTCTTCTCGGCTGGGGGACCTGGAGCTGGATCGACAGGTTCCGCCAGCACCGGGCGCTGCGAGAGCAGGTCGTCCAGGGGGGGCCGGAAGAAGCCTTCCGAGCCCTGAGTCGACTGGTGGAAGGGGTGGGTGCGGGAACGTCCGCGGATGCTGAACTACTTGCTCTTCTGCGTCAGCGTCCCCAGCCCACGGACGTCTTCGAGCAGGGTTTGGGCGGCGTGGGAGCGGCGGAGCGGACCAACCTCGTGGCACGGTTGGTCGAGCTCGCTCTGTCCTGGGTCGGGGAGAGTCCGGACGATCCGATGCTGGTCGCCAGCCTGGTTTGGGCTCTGGACTTCAGCGTCAGCGGAGAGGATCCAGAAAGTTCAGCGGCGGCCACGGCCCGAGCCCTGCGGGATCGGGTGCTGGAGCCGCTGCGTCGGTTGCGACCGCCTCTGGCTATCCGGGCTGGTGACCCAGATTGGGTCGCGATTCCGGCAGGCGCCTTCCTCATGGGTAGCGCGGAAGGGCAGGGCTTTTCCAAGGACGGACCCCGGCACGAGGTGACGGTCGCTGGCTTTCGCCTCCTGCGCCGCGAGGTCACTCACGCGGACTATCGCCGACTCGTTGCGACGTACGAAGGGGAAGACGACTTACCCATCGCCGGTCTGAACTGGTACGAGGCCTATACTTACGCCGCCTGGCTCGGCGGGCGTCTGCCCACGGAGGCGGAATGGGAATACGCGGCATACGCCGGTTGCCTATTCCCCTATTGTGATCACGCTGGCCGAGCGGCCACGGTCGACGACGTCGCCCGGACCCTGCGCAACTCCGTTGACCTGCGGACCGGCGCCGTGAGCCCCTCGCCGGTCATGCTGTTCGAGCCCAATCCCTGGGGGCTTCACGACCTCCACGGCAATCTTTGGGAGTGGACGGTTGACTGGCACGCCCCTTACGGTACCGCTCCGCGAGCCACCCCCTGGGGTCCGAGTCAGGGTTTGAGACGAGTGCTCCGCGGCGGCGCCTTTTCCGGCTCGGCCAGCTGGGCGACAACCCAGTTCCGCAACAGCTTCCCGCCGGAATTCCGATTCGGAAATCCGGGCATTCGAGTTGTGCTCGCTGCTGAAGGTCGTTGACGCGGAGCGCGTTCAGTCGAGCGGCAGGACGACCCGAAAACCGATCTGCGGGATCTTGGCTTCCGGGCTGTGGGCTGCCCGGCGTGAAGCACCGATGGGCGTCGGTGAGTAGATCGCGCAGCCGCCGCGGAAAGTCCGCAGATGGCCAGGGGCGCTCGGTGGCCCGGCGGGGTCCGTTTCTGCGCCTGCGTCGTAGAGGCCGGCCCAGTCCGCGGTCCACTCGTGGACGTTGCCGTAGACGTCGTAGAGGCCCGTCGGGTTGGGCTCGAGCAGCCCTACCGGTTTGCGGCCAGGCTCGCGGGTTCGCGCATCGACAGTGTTGCCCGTCCACCAGGCGACATCGCTGAGCTCCGCCTCGCTGCCGTCGCGCCGGCAGAAGGCGAAGCGACAACCGGCGCGCGCCGCATATTCCCATTCCGCTTCCGTGGGCAGACGACCGCCGAGCCAGGCGGCATAGGTGTAGGCTTCATACCAGCTGAGATAACCCGCCGGAAACGTTGCGGGCTCCGGATAGGGCAGATCGGGCGTCAGGCGGCGGTAGTCGCCGAAAGTCACCTCGTGGGTCATGATCCGGAAGGCTGAAACCGTCACCTGGTGGGCGGGTGATTCGTCGAAAGGATCCCCGTCGGGCAGGTCTTCTGGATCGAGACCCATCCGGAATGTTCCCGCCAGGACGTCCGACCAGGCCGGGTCATCGCGTTCGGGCAGGGGAGGTGGCGGGTGGGCGGCTCGTAGGTGCGCTAGAACCTCGTCTCGCAGAGCTTTAGCCCGACTCTTCAAGGCGGGCTCCGGCCGAGCAAAAAGATCGAGGGCCCAGACGATCGAAGCGATCCATCTAGGATCCTCGGGCGCACGCTGGCGTTGCAGCGCCAGGAGCAGCTCCGCCACTTGCAGCGCGGTAGAACCCCGCGCCGCCCGTTCGACGCCGCCGAGACCTCGCTCCAAAACCTCGAAGGGTCTCTTCCGCCGAGCGAGGTGGTCCAGCATTCGATGGTGGAGGCCGGGCTTGGCGCTCAGGCGAGCGAGCGCCGCCAGCGAGGCTTCGGGATCGCCGTGCTCGACCGCGTCGAGCAGCTCCCGTGTTTCGACGGTTCGGCTCGCCCAGACGCCCACCGCCCAAAGCAGTGCACCGACCAGCACCACCGCCGTCCGGAGGCGTCTCCCCAACCGTCGTCGTTCTCGTTCCTGCCGCTCCCGGCAAGCTCGCCACCAGCGCTGGCCGACCGCGTCCCAGAGCAGGCAGTCGGCATGACGCTCGATCTCGCGCAAGCGACTCTTGGGAATCGCGGTGGCCTGCTCGACTTCACCGTTCGAGAACAGTTGGCGTTGCAGGGCGACGAAACGTCGCAAAGCGAGGAGATCGGCGTCGATGCCGAGACCGGCGTAGGTCCGTTCGTCGTCCACCTGGCGCACGATCACCTCGGCCATGCGGTCGTGGGCCAGGCGATAGATCGGCTCGCTGAGATGAGGGCCTCCTTCAACTGCCTCAGCGTCTGGCATTTGAAGGAAAACGATCCGGGTCCGGGCGGTCGACAGTCGTTCGAGCACGTCGCGACCGTCCTCGCCGATCGCTTTCGCCAGAGTGTCGATCGGTTTTCCTTTTTCGGGCTGGCCGTTCAGGCCGGCGAGCTCACGCAAGGCCAGGAGCGCCCGCGTGCGCTGGATCCGCGACTCGGGATCCGTGCTCGACGACTTGCGGGCCGGGAAGGCATGATCGAGAGAGCGCCTCAGATGATCCTCCAGAGCATGGTCGAGCAACGCGCTGGTATCCTCCGGCACCGCGATTTCGAGGATTCGACTCTCGGCCGATGGCCCCGCACCCTGGAGCCAGTGAGCCAGCATCACCTGCAGCTCGGTGGCCAGCGGCGCGTTGCGTCGAGCGACGCGAGCCTCGCCGAAGAGCCGCGCCATGCGTTGGGTGCCCTCCGGAGCGAAGCGGTAGGGATACACTGGCCTGCCGTCCTTCCCCGTGAGCTTCAGAGGCTTCTCGATCACCTCGCGGAAAATACGCGCCGCAGCCTCTGTCCGATCCTCGATGCCGAGGGTTGCGGTGGTCGAGGGCGTTCCCAGGGGCGGAAGGGCCCAAGCCAGGAAGCGGTCGACGCCCGTGAGGTCGTGGGGGAGATCGTCCGCAAGATCGTGCGAGAGATCCCCCAGCCACTGGAACACCCGGCCGTGAAACTCCTGGCGATAGGCCAGTAGCCAGCGGCAAGGGGGCTCCCCAAGGCCGGGCTGCCGTTGCACCGAGGCGGCGAGCAGCCGGGCGACGACCCGGCGGGCTCGCCGGGCCACCCTGTCGGCCTGGTCTCCGTCCCTCTCGTCACCGGGTTCTTTCCGAGGGAAGAGGTCCTCGAGTTGATCGAGGATCAAGACGGGAGGCGCACCCGAAGTGTCCCGGAGCTCCCGCATCCGATCGACGAAGCCCCTGGCATCGTCGTCTGCCATCGAGACCGGGGCGGCGAGCAGATCGCCGAGCAGACGGCGGACGATTCCGGGCTCTGTCGGATGGCGCTCGAAGGCCACCGGCCGACCCTCTGCCCGCAAGCCCGGCACCAGACCGGCGCCCAGGATGGAGCTTTTGCCCGTGCCGGACGCTGCGTGCAAGCCGAGAACCGGTAGTCGGTACGCGATGAGCTGGCGCAGCTCCCTCAGCTCGCGGTCGCGCCCCGCCAGCAGCTCCGGATGGGCATAGGGCAGGAGTACGGGATAGGGGACAGGCGGCAGGGGCGGCGCGGGCCAGCGCCGCAGCTTCGCTTGTTTGGCGGCGGGGAAGATTCCCGAGGGAGCATTCGGCCGGGACCCGTCCCGCGCGGCGATCAGCGTCTCTCGTAGCCGGAGGCAAAAGTCCTCGAGATCGTCGCCGTCAAAGAAGACCGCCAGGCGAGCGAGCTCGGCGCGGAAGTCCCGCATCACCGAGCGAGCGTTGGGGTCGGTTTCCGGCGGCAACCCGCCGCATCCTGCCGCGACCATCATCACTCGGACGTCGATACCGCGGTCGAAGCCGGCCCGCACGACCCACCAGGCCCAGGGATGGACGCCGTCGCCTCCGAGCTCCGGCGTCGGCGCCTCCCCGCGGCCTGCGCCGACGATCGCGAGCACCACGTCCGCGGTCGCCAACCGGCGGACCTGGGCGGGAACCGTATCGGATCCCGCCGTGGCAGGTTCCAGAGCCACCAGCCGGAAACCGAGCTCCCGGGCGAGAGCTTCCGCGGTGCTCCGATAGGGCTCGAGCTCCTCGGCGGTCGAGGCGATGAAGAGGCGCATCGTGACCATTGTAACAATCGCTCGCAATTCGTCTTAACAGTAATGACGCACGCCGGACGCATTCACCCACCCGCATCAAGGTTCCTGACACGCTCTGACACGCCCTTTGAGATCGGACGGCCGGATCGGACACGGTGGGCTCGTGTCTGGGCAATAAAGACGGCTTCGAGATCCCGACGGTGGCGGGGCCGCAACCCACCGGCACGCCACAGAGCCCGTGAATTGTTGAGCCCAAAGGGTTTCAGGGTGGTGGCATGCCACTTGCTGTCTATCGAGGTCAAACGTCGAAGCTTCTCGAGGCAAGTTATTGACCGCGTGCGTCGATCTGCGAGATCGAGCTTACCCAAGAACCCCTGAAACCAGAGAGACTAACCATGATTACCTTTCGCACCTACCTTTCGGACCTACCTCTTGTTCTCCTGGCGAGCGTCTTGTCGACCTTGCTCTTCGGGGCACCCCTGGCGGCCCAAATGTCGTCCTACCTCGAGTCCGGATCGAGCGACTGCCCGCAATTCGCACCGGGGACCGTCTGCACCGACGTCAGCCCTTTCTGCGGCGACGATTGCGACAACCTACCGTTTTGCCCCACGACCTGTTGGACCACCAGCTCCGGCCCCGCCTGGTCGGGTGCCGGAGTGGGCTCCGCCTCCAACAACCTCTACTGTCCTGAAGGCACCTACGCGAACTGTCATTATTCTGGACCACCGTGGCCCACGGGCACCAGCTCTGACAACGTTCCCTTGCCCTGCAAGCTGAACGAGGATGGCACCATGGCGAGCTGCAAGTGCGAGGTCTTCGAGGGGCCGAGCTACGTCAACATCTACGCCATCATGAATCTCGGCGTCTACTACGAAACGATAGCGGTCTGTGGCGCGGATGGCTCGGGTTGCCTCAATATGGGCAATTGCCCCCAGGGCAGCACCCTTGGCAACGGCGACTGTACCGGTACGATCGCGCCCGCTTGCCAGTACGTCGCCGGGCAGGATCCCGACAACCCCGAGACCTCGCTGATCCCGGGCGCCGATCTCATCTCCACTTACGGCTTCGGGATGAACACCAACTACAACTCCGGCAGCACGAGCTGCGAGAACATCCTCTTTGCCGGCTGCATGACCGCCCCCTGCCAGTACGCCGACGACGGGGATTCGACCTCGGGCACGAGCTACGCTTACTGCGTCTGTCCGGTGTCGCGAGGAGACATCTCACTGGCGCAGTGTGGTCAGATCTGCGACCTCGGCGATCAGTACGTTTGGGAATGAGGACTGACATCGGCAGAGTAAAAGCCGCCTTCAGGCTCTGGTCGGCCGCGAAAGAGATAGAATCTCTGTCGTGGTACCGGATCAGGATTGGCGTCGAGCCCTTCACATGGAAACGCCCCGTGCTCCGACCCGGCGACCGGATGTCGCCGCGGGTCGGGTTGCAGCGCTGACGATTCTCGCTCACCCGGATCCGGTCTGGGTGGGCGGCCGGGTGCTCCTGCGTGATCTCGGCGCCGGCCGGGTCGCCGAGGTCTCTCGCCTGGCGCCCTGCTTCCTGCTGCCCAACGGCGATGCCCGGCCGCTGGCCGACGCCTACTTGAGCCGTCAGCCCTGGCGCCTCGAACCTCGCTCCGAGAGTCGCCTGCGTCTGATACCGGGTGCTCTCGAGCTCGAGGTCGACGGCCGGTCGCCGGGCCGAGCTCTCGACCTCGAGCCCGGCGCTCTGGAGCGGGGAGTGGTGATCCGGCTGGGGGAAAGGGTGGCCCTCCTCCTTCATGCCTATCCTGCCGTCCCCCACTCCGCGCTTGCCGCCCTGGGTCTGGTGGGCAGGAGTGCCGCCCTGGACCTCGTCCGCCAAGAGATACTCCGCGCCGCTACGAGCGAAGTCCCCGTCCTGGTCCGCGGCGAGACCGGCACCGGCAAGGAGCTGGTGGCGCGAGCGATCCATGAGCACGGAAGCCGCCGCGGAGGACCCTGGGTGGTGGTGAACATGGCGGCCATTCCAGTCCACCTCGCTGCGGCCGAGTTCTTCGGAGTCGAGCGGGGCGCGTTCACCGGCGCCACGTCCCGCAGAGGGGGCTTCTTCCAGCAGGCCCAGGGTGGAACCCTCTTCCTCGACGAGATCGGCGAAACGCCCGCAGAGGTCCAGACCCTGCTGCTGCGGGCTCTCGAAAGTGGTGAGGTCCAGCGGGTGGGCGCCGCCGCCTCCTCGCGGGTTGACGTCCGCATCATCTCGGCCACCGACGCCGACCTCGAGGCCAAAGTGTCGAACGGCGAATTCCGGGCCCCCTTGCTGCATCGTCTGGCGGGCTTTGAGATCACCCTGCCGCCTCTGCGGAATCGGCGCGACGATCTCGGCTTGTTGCTCTACCATTTCCTGGTCGAAGAGCTGCGGACCGTAGGCGACGCCGCTAGGATGGGTCCGAGGCAACACGGCGAGGAGCCGTGGATCGGCGCGTCCCTGGTGACTGGGCTGGCGGCCTATGACTGGCCGGGCAACGTGCGCGAGCTGCGCAACGTCGCACGTCGTCTGGTCGCCGCCAACCCCGGCCCCGAGCCCGCCCGTCTCCCGGCCACCTTGCTTCGATCGGAGACGATGCTCCCGCAAGCGGAGACCGTGGCGGGATTCGCCATTCATCGCCGTAAGCCATCCGAGATCACCGACGCCGAGATCATGGCAGCCTTGGAAGCCCACTCCTGGGATCGTAAGGCGACCGCCCGAAGCTTGGGCATGGCCCGCAGCTCTCTCTACCTGCGCCTCGAGTCGATGACGGGGGTGAAAAAAGCTGCCGAGCTGAGCCGGCGGGAAATCGAAGACACCCTGAGGGGCCATGGCCGTAACCTGCCCGCTGCCGCCGCCGAGCTCCGGGTCTCGGTTGCGGGCCTGGAGCAGCGGATGCGGAAGCTCGGCTGCGACGCTCCCGTCACAGTAGATAGAGCATCGTCCAGTAGGGATCTGGAAGATTGAGGTCGATCACGGACCGCTGACGCCCGATTCCCGGTCTCTTCATTGGAATCTTGAAGACGTTGTTACTGGCACGATGGCAAATCCCTGAGCTCAGGTGAGCCAGAGATATGCCAGAAATGCGACGAGGCCAGCGACGTACAGCCGGCTTTGGAGAAAAGCCGACTGTTTTGATGAACAATCAAAGCCCTTTTACAGAGCTGTTACGCCTGGGCTGACCAAGCTGCCATAAAGTGCCGCGATGCAGCAGCCGGTTGTGCTCGTCGTCGAAGATAACGCCGCCATTCGCAAGGGGGTTGTCGACGCCCTGCGTGCCGCCGGCTACAGCACCCGGGAATGCGCACGGGGTGACGAGGCCGCTCACAGGGCCCTCGAGACGCCTCTCGATCTGGTGCTCCTCGACGTCATGCTGCCCGGCATCGACGGCTTCACTCTGCTCGAAGATCTGCGCCGCTCCCGGCCCCGGATTGGGATCATCATGCTGAGGGCGCGTGGCGCCGAGGACGATCGGGTGCGCGGTCTGCACCTGGGTGCCGATGACTATGTGGTCAAACCCTTCAGCCCGCGAAGCAGCGCGTCCTCATCTCGACTACCAGGCGCCGTTGTCGCCTCTGACGCAGTTCCGCTCCGACTATATCCAGTTCCACTTTCAGATCGAGGACGCTGGGAACCTCAGTTCGCCTTCAACGTCTGCAGATCTCGATCGGCTTGCCGGGCTTGACGGGGGCGTGCTCGGGCCTCGTCTCGCCGAAGCGGAGACGTTGTTGATCGAGCGTCTCGACACTGCGGGCTGGCCAGGCTTCGCACCCGAGCTCAGTCGGCGGGCCGCGGCTGGCGCTCAATGCCAGCTCCCCAGCCACGAGCCGCCCTTGGCCCTCCTGCAGCTATTTAGGTTCCAGCCATATCGGAAAGAGATCTGGCGGAGAGCCTACCTGGTCGCATTCCCGGTTTCTGAGTAGCTCCTTCGCTGCGATCAAGCACCTCCCGTTGGTCACCACAAGGACATTGGAAACCAGTGGGCCGATCACAACGTTCGAAGCCTCAGATTCTGTGAATTTTCTGAATTCTAGGCTGCGCGAAAACGCACCTCACCCAACAAGCGCAGAGTTCAAGATCTCAGCTGCGCCTCGCTAACCGGTCAAGGCCGATGAAGGATCCCCCGCCAAGCTCAACTAGACGCTGGTGCCCACGACGCCCAGCGCGCCGCACCGCCCGCGTCAGCGAGGGGGTCGATCGCGTCACCAATGCGGACGAAGGGTAAGCTGGGTGGAAAGCTATGTTTGGGGAAGATCGCCTCGGCGACCCGGCCAAGTCTCACCTTGATCGAGGCCTCGCGAAACATCTCGACGAAGGCTCGGTACGCTTGTTTGACGCGCTCGCGCATGTCTTTGCTGGCGGCGTGGCATAGTGGTTTGGGGCTGCGTTTGTTGTGGGCGGAGCGAGCGAAAGGATCCTGATTGCGGATCGCGTCCATGCCGAGGGGCTCGATACCGAGCTCGGCCCGTTGTACGGCTGCTTCAGCTTCGATCTCGATGACCATCTCGGTCACATGTTGGCGGCGGGTGGCGAGTGGCAGGTCTTGCCAACAGGGGAGCGGTGCAAGCTTGATCTCGTAGTGTTGCATGAAGGCGCTGCGATCGACCTCTTCGACGTCTGTGCCGCGGCGAGCGGCGCGACGCGCTGCTTGGCGACGGGCTTCATACTCTTCAGAGCGAGCGTACCAGACGCCTTGCATCGGCTTACCGTCCATCAGAGCTTCGGCGGAGTGAACGCCTTCCCATTGGCGAACGCCAGCGACCAAAAATTCTTTGATGGTGTTGCTGAGCACGTACCGCAGCCGGCCGATGAGTGCTTCGGACTCTGGGCTGATCGGGATGAGGTGGTATCTTTCCCGCCAGAAGGAGCCGCGCCAACCGATCAGGCGACCCGCTTCGCGGGCCAGGTTACCATTAATGACTTCCATGAACTTCGAGAGCTGTTCGGCGTCGTCCGGGGTCAAAATTAAGTGGTAATGACTGCTGGTCGCAACAGCAGCATGGATTTTGACGGGATGCTCCTCTTGAGCACGGCCGAGGATGCCGACGAAGATGCGTCGGAACTGACTCGTGACGGGCAGCATGTAGAAGCCGCAGACTGTGGAGGTGGAAACTTCGACGCTCCATCCTGGCGGGATGTATCGTGGACCTCGTGACATAGGGTGTTTCTCCCGAAAGTTGGCGCCTCAGAGAGCGAGGTCTCCGGGGCCACACGCCGCGGAGGATCCCGTGCTCCGTTGGAGCCGGTTTCTCGAGGCGCCGAAGGCTCGCGGCAATGGACCGCAAGCGCACTCGGTGCCTACACCCCTATAAGACGGAAAAACGGCCTCCGATCTGATCTGAGCGCGAAATTAGATGAAGTCACGGGTGGTGTAGCGGGTCGGCCACGCCCAAGAGCTGTTTCAGAGCCGGGTGAAGCAGGCTGTCGCCCGTCTCGGGAGCGAGAGCTTTCGGGGCTCGCAGTCGACTCGGCGAACCAGCCTACGAATTCCGCCTCCTGATTCTTCGCTGAAACTCTTCAACATCCTTGCGCTCTTGGTGCTGGAGACCGACCAGCTCGAGCCCGAGCTGCGACAGCTCGGGCTCGAGCTGTTCCGCCAGATGGGCAGCGGCAGCGCTACCGGTGGTGCAGCTCGGATAGGTGCCCGGTGCCACCATAGTGAGCAGCACCACAGTGATGGGCTCTCGCCAGCCGTGCGTCGGCCCGTAGCAAGGACCCTTCTGAGGGCTCGTCGCGCGACACAGCCCGCTTCAAGCACCCTGCTACGGGTACGTCGTGCGACACAGCCCGCTTCACGCACCCTTCTGAGGGCTCGTCGCGTGACACAACCCGTTTCAAGGACCCTTCTGAGGGCTCGTCGCGTGACATAACCCATTTCAAGGACCCAACTAAGGGCTCGTCGCGCGAAACAGCCTGTTTCAAGGACCCAACTAAGGGCTTGGCGGGTGACACAGCCCGTTTTAGGGCGGAAAGTAGGGCGGCGCCATCGGCGGATCGCGTGTTGACCGTGTGAGCCCTCGATTCTGCACTGGCCTCGACGTCCTCACCGCGTTATTCGCGAGATGTTGCGGAATATCGACGCCTCACCGGTGAGGAGGACGATCTTAGTGGCAACATCGACGCCTCACACCGTTGACACGAGGATTCCTAAGCGACTCTGGAGGATTACGGACCCGGCTGGCGACCCGGTACGGTCGCGGACAGCGACCCGGTACTGTCGCGGCTAGCGACAGGCGGCGCGCCAGCCATGGGAAGAATTTTGCTATCAAGTGCAACATTCTCGGGCTCCGTGGTGTCTTTATAAGTAGAGGGTCACGAAAAACTGCACAACCCAGTTGACCCTCGGCGGCGCACTGCTCGCCTGTGGTTGGCGCGTGGCGATCCGCAAAACTCGTCCGACAGGAGATCGTCCTGACCGGCAACGCACGGCGCGCCGAATTCCGCCCCAGGTCGAGGCTGCCGCCAGCCCAACAGGTGCCAGGCAGCCCAACAGGCTGCTGTCGCAACCCGCAACCTATATGCCCTACTTCTGGGCCGGTTACCAGCTAAACGGCGCTGCCGACACCGTCTTCCCCAGCAGCTAGCTGTGGGGAGGTCGCCGTCACCGCACCCGCGTCGCGCCCATTAGATCCTCCTGAATAGCTGGCAGACACCACTGCGGGGTAGGGGCGCGGTAGGGGCACTATTTTAAGGCCCCTGAACGACCCTTTCGCCGTAAACAAACACTCTTTGGGGTCGTCAAGCAGGTTTCGTTGGCAGAATGGGGGTGGCCGAACTGCCCGACGATGGGGTATCTGATGGAAATCCTGCGCTGTAGTTCTTAAGAACATCGATTGGCAAGGAGCAATCCCGTAAAGATTTCGAAAGGAGATTTCCATGAGTCTGAATTCCCTCGCCTCCAGTCGAGTCGCACGCGAAGTGGCGACGAGCAGTCAGGCAAGAGTCCAGGGCATAACCTCTGAGGACACTCTCGGTCCCAAAGAGCAGGATGTCCAGAATGCCCTGAGTGCATTGGTCGAATACATCCCGGCCGAGACGATCGCTCTCTATCTCACTACGGTATCAACGTTGCCGGTGTTGGGGGACGCTGTCTCGTGGCTCAATCCGGTGACGGTCTACTGGCTCTTCGGAATTTTGACACCTGTTCTCTTTGTGATGATTTATGCCGGAAAACGTCGCGCTGCCGGGCAATCTCGCTGGCCGGGATTTGATAAATGGCCGTGGTGGCCGATGGTCGCGGCGACGATTGCGTTCCTGGTTTGGGCTCTGGCGGTCCCGGACAGCCCGTTCTTCGACGTTGAGAACGGCACTGCCTTCAAGGGTTGGTTGGCGATCGTCGTGTCCACCCTCCTGGGTGTGGCAGGGCGGCTGTTCGGTCCTGCGCCAGAGTAGGCCAGACTCCTTGAAGCGAGAGACCGTTGTGCCTGCTACTCTTGGCAGCCTAGCTCACTCTCAAGGAATCAGCGTATTCAACCCAACAAAGGTGCCACCGTTTTTCTGGGTGAGGATGCGCATGAGGGTGGCAAAGCGGACGCCGGTTTTTTCGCCGACACCGGCGCCGGTGAAGATGGTGGGGAAGCCGACGGCGTGGATGCGGACCCGTGGATTACCCTCGGCGTCTTTTTTGTTGTAACGCTCGACGGTAGTGAGCACTTCTTCGATCGAGCCGCCGGTGAATTCGTCACCGAAGACGTAGATGGAGATTTTCTTGTCGTCTTTGGCGAAGTTGCGGATGGCGCGGGTGATGCCTTCGACCGGACTCGAGTTCGAGAAGGCGTTCCAATTTCGCAGTCGGGTGATGATCGTCCGCCGCCGACTCGGCGTGTCAGGAATCCACTTGCCAGCATAGGTGCCGAACATGTACTTACCCATGTCGTTCATCACCTGGATGCCTTTGACCTTGGGATAAATGGCCAGGGTCTCGGACAGCTTCTTCACCACCAACGGCCAGGCATTGGTGAACATCGAGCCGGAGGTATCGATGACGAAGATGATGTACTCGCTGTCCACCGGGATCCCACCGATAGTGGGATCGGTTTTGGGGCGACGGTAGGTTTGACCCAAGAGTCGCTTCATTTCGTCGGTCAGGTTCTGCTGCGCCGCCAACAAGCGTCCTTCGAGAATGTCTTGGACCTCGGAGAGCTGCTGGCTGGAGGCGAACTCACCCTCTATCGATGAGAAGTCCCCTTGCAGTCGTGCCACTTTCTGCTGCTCGAGGGAGATCTGCTGACGGATGACCGTCAGCTCGCGATCGAGAGCGTTGGTCTCGCCGCGAATCTCGTGCAGCTCTTGTTGGAGCTCGACCTGGCGCGCCTCGAGGTCTTGTTGGGCTTGCTCGAGGGCACGCGGTTCACCAATTTTGGTCAGCACCAGCAAGATGACGATGGCGCCGAAGCCGCAACTGATCGCGTCGAGGAACGATAGGTTGAAGCCCTCGGTGGCGTTGCGCCGTTTGTTTCTTGCCGAGCTCATGGGTGACGTCCGTCGGTGTTCATGGCCAGTCTCGAGCCGGGCTCATGAACGAGCCGCGGGTCGCCAACGCCAGCTTCCAATAGGCGGAGGCGGCCAGCGGATCCCCTTCCATCGGGTAGAGGATCACATTGACCGGGATATCCCTCGGTAACTCGCGGAGAGCACGGTTGAAGTGCTTCATCCGATCTTTGCCGGATACCGTGCGCTTGCGTGGAGCGCTGGCGCCACGAGTCGGCAGGCTGTCGATCAGCAGCATCAGATTGTCGGGCTTGGGATGCATGGCTTGGGCGGCGGTGAATGCGTGATGCAAGCTGGTGCCGCCGCCCGGAACCACATCGCGTAGGGTCTTGATAGCGTTGTCGAGGACTTTCCGGTCGCCACCATCCAGCCAGGTCCCTTGGGTGCCAGCAACCAGCGGCGCTGCGGCGTCATTGAAGGTGTAGATCTGGAATTGGCTGTCGGCTGGGAGTTGGGTGGTCAGCCAGTCGACGGTGGCAACCGCTTGTTGCCATTTGGCGGCTTTGACTTTGCGGTGATCGGGCAGGTTGCGGCGTCGGACGATGTTGACGATGGTGTCTCCCAACATGCTGGCCGAAGAGTCGAGCAGGATCAGGATCCTCTTGCCGCCCACTTTCAGACCGGTGAGGTATTGGCGGTCGCCATCTCCCACGAAGGCGCGAATCCGATCGCCGGGACCCGGCACCTCTTCGCGTGGAATGCTGGCGGACAACCGCTTGGCCTCTTCCTCCAGGGATTTGAGATCGGCCTGCAGCTTGTTGAGGTGTTCGCGTTTGGCGACCGTCGAATCCTCGTAGGTGGCGAGCTCCAGTTGGATCTTCTCGAGGGTTTCGAGCAGCCGCTGAGACAGCCCGCTGGCTACCGTCTGTTGTCGGTCCAAGGTGGTGCGTGCGTTGCGCAGCTCTACTAGGTTTTTGTAACCTTCTAGGACCTCGATCTCGAGGCTGTCGACTTCCGCCTGAAGATCGTTGGACATGCGACCGGACCTGAGGCCAACACTGGCGTTGATCACCATGTAAAGCAAGATCACCGCGCCGAGGCCACAGGTCATGGCGTCGAGGAAGGCGAGTCCGAAGACGTTGGTCTCCCTACGTCGCGCCATCGGTCCCGATTCCGCTGCCGGGCTCTGTCTGGCCGGCTGGGAGTACCGCAATCAGCTGGATTTCGACACCAGGATCTCCCAGTCGCACTCGATCGTCGACTGCTAGGGGGGCGCGGTCGACGATCCGCTGGCCGTTGAGCAGCGAGTTACCCGAGCTATGGTCCTCTACCTCCACCCGGCCGTTGTGTATTGCGATGCTGCAGTGCACCGGGGTAACGCCAGGGGCGTCGAGCTGCAGGCCACGTCGTTGGCCGATCGCGATGCCGAGGACAAAGGGCTGTTCGGTGATCGGATAGGCCAGTCCTTCAACCAGCAGATGGCTGGGGGGGCGAGGACTCGAACCCGTTACCGGTTGGGGAGGAGTGTCGAGCTCGACGGCTGCCAGCGGTATTTCGAATCGCGACCGGGTGACGAACGGTAATCCGTCCGGATCCGAGTTGGGATCGCCGGTGTGACCCCCGGCGCCGAGGATCTCTGCTTGCGCTTTCAACGCGCCGCTGGCGGCGCACCCTGCTGGCAAGGGTACGGTAGTGACGTCGCGCAGTCCGGCGAGTCGTGGTTCTAACCCGGGCAACTCGGCGATGCGATGAGCGAGTAACAAAATGACAGGCTCGCCGGCTCGTTTGTGGCGCAGTACCAGTTCGAGGAACTGGTCATAAATAGCTTCCGCGGCGTCGACCAGGTCGGGGCGGGTGAGCTCCACGGACCGGGTGGCGTCGGGTGGCCCTGCCTGCAACTCGAGGATCTCGTTGTTGCTCAGGGTCGTCAGCCACTCAGGAAGACGGTGGTAGAGCTGCTGCTCGGTCGCCGCGGCATGCAGCGGATCAAAACGCGTCGCGTGGACGAAAAGCTCGGCGATGCGTCGGACCCAGGTATCTTGGAGAACGATCTGGCCGACACTGGGATCAACCACGATCCGGCGACGTACGATCCGGGCATCCACCGGGTCGGCTGGCATCGGCGACACCATCAACTCGAGCTCGGTCAGCACCGCGCGATGGAGGTGAAGGTCGAGGTGGAGGAGCTTCCGGGTTCGGGTAGCGACCTGTTGGAACGCCGGCTCCGCCGCGGCGGCGATGGTTGCAGCGACTGCGGTATCCACCATGCCGGCAACCGGCATGTTGCAAGAGCGGGCGATACCTAGGAGCAAGCCGAGCTGGCGTGGTTCGAAACAGCCCGGTGCGGTCAGTAACACACGGTCGACGCCGGTTTTCGCCGTCTTCCAAATCTGCGACAGATGGGCGTGGGCGAGGTCCGCGAGACTCAGATCTCTGGGGAACGGCCGCCCCAGCGGCTCGGTGTCGAGATCTTGCCAATAGCGGTTGTGGATCCAGCGTGGCTTCTTTCGCGCCCGCCGCAAGGCGTTGTTGCCAGTGATCACGGATCCGCCGTCGTAAAGAGCAAAGCCGGGGCTGGCGTCACCAACCTTGCCGGCCTCATCAACAGTGATCAGTCCACTGTCATGGAGCTCGAGTGCGAGGAGAGTCATGGCTGCGCGGCGTCGATCAGCGCACCTGCAGATGATGGATCAAATGTTGGTCCAGGTAGGTCTCGGTATGCTGGACCAATCGATCCTGCTGCAGCTGGAGTTGGTGCAGCAGAAACATCAACACGATGCTGATGAGCAAGGCGGCGAAGGTCGAGTTGAAGGCGACGCCGAGGCTGCGAGTGACGCCAGCAATGTTGCCTTCGACCGCTTGGTGGGCCTGGCCCAGCGCTTCACCGATACCGCGCACGGTACCGATGAAACCAATCGACGGAATCGCCCAGGCGATGTAACGAACCATCGACAGCTCGGAGTCGAGGCGTTCAGACTCGGCTTCGCAGATACCGTGGGCAGTGGTCGAAACGTCTTGGATGTTGCGGGTGGCGCGGAAGCGGTGCAAGGCGCTGAGCAGGGAGCGTGGCAACAGGCGGCGCTGCTCGGTTTCCGGTAACGATTGGATTTGGCGGGCATACTCGCGAGCGTCCTCCGGCAAAATTCGAGTGCCCTCGCTCAGTGGCACCAGATCGAGGTGCAGCAAACGTTGTTCACGCATCGCTGCGATGCCCTTGTAGGCCATGATCGCCATCGCCCACATCATCAAGATGAAGCAGGCTTCTTGTTCGAAGTCACGCACGATCACAAAAATTGAGCGCTCCTGAACGTACTCTGTGTCGAGCTGCATGCGGGCGGCTTGGTCGGCGAGGATGGAGTCCGCTTGCGGCCGGATCCAGGCGACGTAAAGAGCGTGGACAAAAATCACCGCCAGAATCAGGGACGCCAGCTGGTAGACGAACTCCACCGGATACGACTTCTTCATGCCGGGCTGTGACCTTTCTCAGATATCGACCGGGAACGAGATAGCGCTGTCCGCGGGCAGCTTTTCTGAAGGAACGAAAGTCTCGAGGGCGCTGTCGTCGGTTGTATCTTCCTGTGGCTCGACCGGCGGTGGCTCAACCGGTGGTGGCTCGGCCGGTGGTGGCGCGGCGGGTGATCCTTGAGCAGGAGTTGGATCATCGGCCGGAGTATCGGGACTGACCACAGCGAGAGCAGTCACGGCCAGCAGAGACACGAGCGGCACCCACCAAGTCTTCTTCAGCGTCGTTTTCTCCAAAGTTGGTCTCCTGACTCGGATTCATTCCGCATAACGTGCGATCCGAAAACCGACGTCGGGGCGGGGTTCGCTGCCGTAGTCACGGAAGCTCAAGCGCAGTTCGGTGACCGAGCTATGCATCCAACTGGCGCCACGGATGACGTGGAACTCGCCCTCGACCGGGCCTCGGGGGTCACGCTCTACCTTCTGGCTGCCGCCCATGCGGATCGCGTAGAGATCGTGCATCCACTCGGCGACGTTGCCGCTCAGATGATAGAAGCCACGGCTATCGGGCTGGAAGCTCTCGATCGGCGCGGTGGTGGGATATTTGTCGTTGTAGCCGGTGATGATCGCGGGCAGAATGCCTTGCGCCGAGACGTCAGCGTAGTTGCCCGAGCCCGCGGGGACTGGAAGCGAGTCCCCCCAGGAATATTTGAGAGCGGTGGCGCCGTCGGGATATCGCGCGATCCACGTCCACTCCGCCTCGGTCGGTAGCCGATAGCCGAGGGTCATCGGCACCGCCGCCGCCAGCTCACCGTCGCGGTCGACGTAGGCCGGCGGCAAATTCTCCTGCTTGCTCAGCCAGTTGCAGTAGGCTGCCGCATCTTGCCAAGTGATTCGCACCGCGGGGTGATGATCGATTTCCAGATTTTGACCGCCGGCCTGACCCGAAAAGTGGTCGGCTTTGAACTTCCGGAACTGGCGATTGGAGACCTCTTGGGTCGCCAGGTAGAAAGGCCGGGTGAGCTCGATCTCGCGCAGCACCTCGTTGGATCGCCGACCGGGTTCGCGCCGCGACGCGCCCATGCGGAACCGTCCCGGAGCCATTTTGTGCAGCTCGTGTCCCTGTTGCGTCTTGATGACGGGTGGTGCTGCTGCGGCTTCGGCCTCGGCCCGCTCTTGGCCAATCGGTTTCAGGGTCACCTCGACCCATTGGGGAACTCCGGGTAACGGTGTGACCGTCTGGGAATGGGAGACGAAACCCGATTTTCGAATTTCGATTTGGTGCGGCAGAGCCTTTAGCGTCAGAATTTGGCTGGCGTCGCCGCGGGACTCGCCGTTGACGAATAGTTCGGAGCCCGGCGGCCAACTGGCGAGACGTACTTCACCCTCTTGCGGCGTGAGCGTTACGTTCAGCTCTTCGCTGGCGCCGGAGCGCACTTCGATGGGCTGTTTGCTGGGTTCGAAGCCCGCCTTCGACACACTGACCTCGTGCTCCCGGCCCGGCTCGAGGAAAAGATCGAGGGGCGTTTCTCCGCGGTAGACACCGTTAACGCTCACCGTGGCGCCAATCGGCTCAGAGCTCAGCACCAGATTGCCGTCGGAGGGTTGGAGGCGCGCGACCGGCAAATTCTGAGACTCACCGGCGATCACCTCGATGCGCCCGCCCTGGGGTTTGAAACCGGCCAGCACCAAATCATAACGGTGCTCACCATCGAGAATCTCGGCGGTGAGGGGAGTTGTGCCGATCGGCTCGCCGTCGATCCGTACCCGCGCTCCGCCCGGTTGTGAGTCGAAGGTGACCTCGGCCCAACGCGGGGTGAGCTCGATTGCTAGAGTCTGGCGGACACCGCCGCCGGTGATCTCAACCTGTGAAGTAACGTCCTGATAACGGTCTGCCCGCGCCAAAACCTCGTGTTGGCCCGGGGCAAGATCGAGGGCGGCGAGAGGTGTGGTTCCCCGCGATTCGCCATTGATCAAGATCTCCACACCATCGATCGTGCTCGAGAGCTCGAGATAGCCGGGTAGCTTGGCGAGTTGGAAGCGAAAGGCTTGTTGGGTGTCGCGAGTCACGTCCACCGCCCTGCGGAGCGGCGTGAAGCCATCTTTTTCGGCGACCAGGGTATAGCTGCCGGGTCGCAACAAGTAGCGGCCCCCCAGCGGCAGCACCCAACGCTCTTCGAAGGCCATGCGATCTGGCGCGGGCTCGACCTCAACCGAAACCGAGCGCGCGGTCAACAAGAATCCAGCAATCGCCACCAGTGCTGCGAGCACGAGGCCAATGAGCAGGCCAACGGGGCGGATCCTCATCCTCGAGCGGTCGCTGGCGAGTTTCTGCTTGGGCTCGAATTGAATCGGTTGAATGGTGGTGACCCGGGGTGCGTCATCACGGCTCGGCGGGGTCAGCTGGAAGTCTTCTTTGACTCGCTGAGCTCTTTCCAGGGGCACCCCTCGCACTGCGAAGTGTGTCGTATCGTCCGCTATCTCGACGTTCAGCTCGGTGGTCCCGAATCGGAGCCGATCACCGTCCCGCAACCAGTGGGAGTTTTCCAGGGTGGTGCCGTTGCATCGGATGGAGACCGTCTCGTTTGCTGGCTGCACGAACAGATCGTCGGCATCCAAGCCGAAATATGCCACAGGCTGTTGACCTGCGTCGCCTTCAACTTGGATATCGGAGTCCGGGCCGCCGACGGTGAGGGGGAAGTCTTCCGCCGTGAGCCGTCGTGATCCCCGCAAATCGTCGATCGAGTAGGCGGTCAAATCTTCTCCTCACAGCGAATCGCCAAGGGTTGGGGTGCAACTCCGGGGGTGATTTCCAATCGTTGGCGCACATCGCGGTAGCCACGTCGGCTACCGACTACAGTGTAAGTTCCCGGGCGCAGGTCCAGGGTGCGACGATCAAAGGCCCCGAGCCGTCCTACCTTGTAAATCACGACGTCCGTCAGGTTGTCGGACTCAAAGGTTGCTTGCACCGGAGTCGAGAAACCAGTGACCAGGGTGCTGAGCTCGGTCATCTGACGTCTCAGCCGGGGGCCGGCGGGGTTGATGCTGGTGGCATGGTCGAGCTGTGCCTTGGCCTCCGCCAGCACCGCCTCGGAAGATAGCCGCGCCGGATTCTCGATGTGGCTCTGGAGCCGATCGGAGAGCTCGGCTCGCTGGTGGCTGCGATCGTGGCCGTCCTGAGCGAACTTCACCGTCGAGTCGATCGCTAGGACGGCGCGATAACGTTCCGTCGCGGCATGCCAGTCCTCTCGGCTCTCCAGATCGATCGCTTCTTGCCGTAGGGTCTCGATGTTCTGGAGGCGTAAGCCTTGTTCAGCCCGTGCCAATCCGTCAATGCTCTGCGGCGCTGTGGGCTGTTGGTTGGTGGCGCGAGAAAAGGCGTCGCGAGCCGCCGCATAATCCTGGCGGTCGAGGGCTGCCAAACCTTCCGTCATCGCGCGTTGGAACTCCGGGTCGAGACTCTGTTTTGCTGCAGGACGTGACGCTTGTCGAGGCGTCGGCACCGACTCGCGGGGAGACCTTGCCTCGGCCGTTGAGATGTCAGCTGTGCTCGCTGCCTCTTCCGGTGGCAGGGTGGCTGCGGGTTCGGTGAGTACTGGCTCGGCCAGTGCTGGCTCGGTGGGGGTAGGCTTGGTGGATGCGGATTCGATGGTTGCGGTGTGGGTGGGTGCAGCTTGATCCCAGTCGGGCTCCACGATCATGGAATCCATCGGAGCCGGCTCGGCCTGCACAGGCTTGGCCGTGGTCGCCAGCTGCCGGCTCTGGACCCAATCTGGCAGAACTGCGAATACTGCGATCGCTGCGATGGCGAGTAGCCCGAACAGCAGACCGGTGAGCCACATGACCCAGCGGCTAGCGGGCTTGCCCAGCTTGGGTGGGACCACAATCGGATCGAGCTCTCGTGACGTGCCGTCGTTCCCAAGAGGGGGCTGCGATCGTGGCGACGCGGGTCGCGGTGACACTGTTCTCGGTGCCACGGGTTTCGGTGCCACTGTTCTCGGTGCCACTGTTCTCGGTGCCACGGGTCTCGGTTGCGCTTGCCGAGGGGGTGGCGTCAACCGAGGTCGAGGGGGGATGGGGGGTGACAAGTGTTTCGGCATAGAGTCAGCAGGCAGGGCTAGGGGGTGTGGGTGAGGTGGTCTGACGACCGACCTGGCAGGATCGAGGACAAGGAGAGGGGTGCCGCCGCCGGGACACTTGGCGGCTAGTGTTGTGGTCCGTCTGCGTTGCCATTCGGGTCTGCACTGAGGATGGGCGGCGTGCCATCATCCGGCGCCTCGACCTCCACTTGCTGGCCGGTATCCGGGTGCAGCGGGAAGCCAGTTTCGGTGATGAAAAAGTCACGCATCAGCTGTCGCCAGGTGATGTATTGAGTCTCGATCGAGCCGCTGAGTCGCATGGTCTGTCCTTCGACATCTACCAACAACGGTGCGACTTCCGAATCAAAGGACGAGGCTAGCTCGCGCAGTGCCTCGACATGAAGCTTTGCCTCCTGAGCTTTGGCCATACCCGATTGGATGGCCATCGCCCCGGCTGCAACCCCCACCTGGCGAGCGGCGGATGACTCACGACTGCCGCCTTCCATCAGCAGGCCGCCGAGGATACCCAGGGCGCCGAGGATCTTCTGAGTTCGGGCGGTCCGTTTCAACTTGCGCTGCGCAACCTCTTCTTCGTAGCTGAACTTCCGCCAATTGTCGTAAGGCTCGCCCATCTGGGCGTGAAAGTTGGCGTAGTACTCAGTGAGCGTGTCCACGAAGAGGTCGTCGCGATCACGGACCTGGGTGATACGGGCCATTACCGGATCGTCCTCGGCCGGCAGCTTCTCGAGGATCACATGGCCTTTTTTGTTCCGTCCCAGGTAGTCGCTGTAGGCATCGGGCGAGAGATCCGCGGCAAACTTGACCTGTGCGACCTCGCGGATTCGACGCAACTCAGCGAGGTCTATCTTCTCGCGAGCGGCTAACAAATCGTTCGCGATCAGATTGAAGACGTCCTGGAAGGGGTCGCGGGTCAGCTCTTCTTCGGCGTAGGCTGATGGATCGGCGACATGTTTGTAGGTTTTGTCGAGCCAGCTCCGTCCGGTGGCGTCGACAGCTCGCACCTCGAGCACCATTTTGCGCCCCGAGGACTCGGCGAGTCGGCCTTTGATGATCAGGTCGATATTGTCATTACCCGCGGGGACAACCCGCACGGCGCCCCAGTGGCCGGTAGCCTGCAAGGTGTACATCAGACAGACTGGAATGTAGCGCGCCTCCGACTTGCGGACATCTTCGAAGTAGCCGTTTTCCTCCAATGCGTAGCCGTCTCCTTTGGGCATGCCGGGATCGAAGATCTGGATACCGACGTCGATCAGGCTGTCTTCCGGAATTTCGATCTGAGCCTGGATTGCCCGGGTTGGTGTCACCGCCGAGCTGGCGTAGACGCCAAGCAGAGCCATCGCCAGGTGGCATCCGCAGGCTCGGAGCCAGCGACCGGGTCGCATCGGCTTTACCTGCTCGACATGTCTCAAGCTTGTCATGATTTAGAACCCCTTACCCGCGCGGTCGCGATCACTTGCCGCCGCCTTTGTAGCGTCGGTACTCATCCCAGAGCTTGTCGCGCAGCTTGGGGTCGTCTTCGCTCTTCGCAGCTTCCCGTAGTTGACGGGCGACGATGTCGTCGTCCGCTCCATCTGGAATATCCGGTGGGATGCGGGAAGCGGACTCGTCATCGCCCGCTGGTTCGGGAGTCGACCCTGGAGCGCGATGTGAGCCGGTGGGCGCGTTCGGTGAATCGCCGGAGGCATTACCGGCATCGGCTGCGGATTGTGCGCCTTGCGGGCTCGAGCCCCCGGGGACTGAGCCGCTCGCGCCGCCGGACATGGCGCCACCCTCGTCGCCAGCGTTGTGCTCCTCGGCCCTTCGTTGGGCCAAGGTTTCTTTTTCCCGCAACAGCAAGTTGTCGATTTCGGCCAGCGATGCGTCGAGCTGACGATCGACCGCCGCTTGACGCTCAGCAGCGGTCTTGGCGCCCGTTGCGCCGATGGGTGAGTTACCGGACGGACTCGCACCGGTCGACTCGGAGCTTGTCGAGGCCTTGGGCGCCGAAGGTGCTGAAGGTTTGGGAGTCGAGGGTTTGGGCATCGATGGAGCGCTCGGAGACGACGGACCGCCCGGTGATGCGCTCGGCGGTGAGGCGCTCGGCGGTGATGGCAGTGAGACCGACGGTGCTCCCGACGACGAGCTGGAGGGGGACGGTAACGACGGCAAGCCGGAGCCAGCTCCGCCACCACTCGCACCGCCACCGCTAGCGCAGGCACTGAGCAATGTGCAGAACAATGCGCAGGTCGGCAGCAGCGGTCCAAGTCTTTTTGCGCTTTGGGTGCTCATGTCAGATCGGCTCCTAACATTCGGCTCCGTACATATAGTGTACCAGGCTCGCTCTGGCTTCCCATGACCGACGGTCGTGGCCGAAAAAAGACTGTTGGGATGCTTGTCCTGCGGCGATCTGGCTTCAATGGGAGGCTCCTGCAAGCCTGTATATGCAAACCTGATTCCAAGCGCTCCAGGCGAGAATATCGCGGAGTAACCCGGACCCCTCGATTCAGGTGTCCCCTCGGGGAGACGTGAGCGCCTCGCTGGGGGAACGGGGAGAGTCTGACAATCCAGACACCTGTCCGATCGACTGGTTCGGACAGGTGTGATGACGGT
>JAJCXQ010000266.1 GCA_029263355.1 Acidobacteriota bacterium
AACTACCCCCGACGGGGCCCCTGCGTCGTTCACAATCGGGGGTGCACGCCCCCCCCCGCGGCACACACACCGCACGCGACGCCCACAGCACCTACCAAAAAAGGCCGGCTATAACCGCCGGCCTCGACTCGCTCTGTCAGATTCAGTGGATCAAACCCGCGGTGCTGACCCAGGACTCGATCTAGGGCCCGTCCTCGGACTTCACCAGCGGACCACTTTCGATCTTCACCAGTGCATGCCGTCGACTGACCCCGGCTCTGCGTTCGGAGGCTTGGCGCCGCACGTATTCAAGCACACGGTCCATCTCGTTTCGCATCTGGTCCATCTGCTCGCGCATGTTGAGCACAACTTCGACACCGGCTAGGTTGACCCCCATGTCGCGGGTCAAGGTCAGTACAATTTCCAGACGCCGAAGCGTCTCGTCGTCGTACAACCGGGTGTTGCCGTTGGAACGTTTGGGAGTGATCAGCCCCTCACGCTCGTAGAGGCGCAACGTCTGAGGATGGATATCGAACCGCTCGGCGACCGCACTGATCATCAGGAATGAGGTCTTACTGCGTGACTTACGAACAGTCATCGGTCACCTCCTGGACTCAGATCTGCGGATAAAGAGCGGCTGGCCTAAGCCAGCCGCTCTACGAGCCTTAGCTGGCTTTGCTGTCGACGTCGACGTATTCGGCATCGATCACGTCGTCGTCTTCCTTGCTGGCGGCTTCGCCATCCGGAGCGGCGCCATCCGCACCACCCGCGGCCTGCTGCTCTTCAGCCGCAGCCTGGTACATGATCTCGGCCAACTTGTGAGACGCCTCGGTCAGCTTCTCGGTTGCCGCCTTGATCTGCTCCAGATCGTCGTTCTCGAGGGCTTTCTTGGCCTCCTCCAAAGCCGACTCGAGCGCGCCGACAGCGTCGGCGTCAAGCTTCTCTTTGTGCTCTCCGAGACTCTTCTCGGTCGAGTAGACCAGCGAATCCAACTGATTACGCGCCTCAACCGTCTCGCGGCGCTCTTTGTCTTCGCCAGCATGCTCTTCTGCATCCCGCACCATCTTCTCGATCTCACCCTCGTCGAGACCGCTGGAAGCGGTGATGGTGATCTTCTGCTCTTTGCCGGTGCCGCGATCTTTTGCCGACACATTGACGATGCCGTTGGCGTCAATGTCGAAGGTCACCTCGATCTGCGGCACGCCACGCGGCGCTGGCGGGATACCCACCAGGTGGAAGCGGCCCAAGGTGCGACTATCCTTCGCCATCTCGCGCTCGCCTTGCAGCACGTGGACCTCAACCGAGGTCTGCGAGTCCGCGGCGGTCGAGAAGACCTCACTCTTGCGCGTCGGAATGGTCGTATTGCGCTCGATGAGCTTGGTCGCGACGCCGCCCAAAGTCTCGATGCCGAGGGACAGCGGCGTGACGTCGAGCAACAGCACGTCGGTGACGTCGCCAGCCAGCACACCGCCCTGGATCGCGGCGCCGATCGCGACCACCTCGTCCGGGTTGACGCCTTTGTGCGGCTCCTTGCCGAAGAACTCTTCCACCTTGCGCTGGATGATCGGCATACGGGTCTGACCACCGACCAACACCACTTCGTCGATATCCGAGGCCTTGAGGCCAGCATCTTTCAATGCCTGGGCGCAGGGTTTCAACGACCGGTCGACGTGACCTTCGACCAGCTGCTCGAGCTTGGAGCGGCTGAGCTTGACGCTCATATGTTTGGCGCCCGACGCATCAGCGGTGATGAAAGGCAAGTTGATGTCAGACTCTTGAGTGGTCGAGAGGCTGATCTTGGTCTCTTCGGCCGAGGCCTTGAGGCGCTGCACCGCCATCGGATCCTTCGACAGGTCGATCCCTTGATCCTTCTTGAACTCGGCCAGCAACCATTCCATGATCACCTGATCGATGTTGTCACCACCGAGGTGGGTGTCACCATTGGTCGACTTGACCTCGACGACCCCTTCACCAACCTCGAGAATCGAGATGTCGAAGGTACCACCGCCGAAGTCGTAGACTGCAATTTTCTGATCGGTCTTCTTGTCGAGGCCGTAAGCCAAAGCCGCGGCTGTCGGCTCGTTGACCAGTCGTTTGACCTCGAGCCCGGCGATGCGGCCAGCATCCTTGGTCGCCTGGCGTTGGGAATCGTTGAAATGGGCCGGAACGGTGATTACCGCTTCCGTCACCTTCTCACCGAGATGATCCTCAGCCGCCTGCTTGAGCTTACGCAGCACCATGGCGGAGATCTCGGGCGGCGAGTACTTCTTGCCTTCGACGACCACTCGGACGTCGCCGTTCTCGGCTTTTTCGACCTTGAACGGGACCATCTTCATCTCTTCCGTCACTTCGTCATAACGCCGTCCCATGAAACGCTTGATGGAGTAAACGGTATTCTGAGGATTGGTGACCGCTTGCCGCTTGGCGACCTGGCCCACCAGACGCTCCCCTCCCTGAGTGAAGCCGACCACCGACGGGGTCGTTCGCGCTCCCTCAGAGTTGGCAATTACCTTGCCCTCGTTGCCTTCCATTACCGAAACGACGCTGTTGGTCGTTCCGAGATCAATTCCAATGATTTTGCCCATGTTCTTCTTCCTCCTGCCGCCCGGGGGGGGGCGACTCGATATTTCAATCCGTGCTCAACCGTCGAGCTCGCGTTGCGTCGCTTGGAAAGCTCGTGTTGCGTCGCTTGGAAAGCTCGTGTGTGGCAGTCGTTTGGAAGAGGGGCCGCGCCTGAAAACGTCGGCCCTAATCGCCTGACCACCTGCATATTACGAACCTTAGTCAGTTATTGTCAATCCTAACTCCACTCTATATGACAATACTGGACTCATATTTATTCCCAGCGTCAGAAGATAGATCCCTCACGGTGTCCAACTCAACCGGCACAAGCTGCTTGTGCCCGCCTGCCGGCGGCAGTCCAGGCCTTCAGGGCCAACGGGCCTTCAGGCAAACGGATCTTCAGACCGCCAGGGCTCAGTCCATCAAGTAAAGCGGTGGGACGTCGGATGTCGGTGCCCGGAGGAACTGTGGATCGAGGAGAAAGTCACCGGTAATCGCCTCGGTCGTGCTCAGTTCTTGTGCGCTATGGCCGTCAAACTGCGGCACGATACGGTAGGTGACGTCATCGGTCGAATAGGCCAGGGCGCCGCCAGCCTGGTCCCGCAAGTCCATGGGCGATATCAGACCGAGCTCTACCAGTTCGTTCAGCGAGCTCGGATAGTGGACTTCGACCAAGAAGTAGGTCTTGGCAGCGCGGTCGAGCTTGAGGTACAAGGATTGGCGCAAATTGCGCTCGGCAATGCTGCGCTGATTCTCCTGCCAAGGGAAGGGCAGCAACACCGAAGTCTGATGCTGGAGGAAGGCCAACAACAGACAAGCCGCACAGAGCGTCGCCAGCACTGGGCCAACCCAACGCTGGATCACATCCGAAGCCGGCGCGGCTTGGGACTGTGCGAGCGGTTCTAGATAGTCTTCACCGGGCTCGGGCGGCGTAAAGATCTCGGCCCGCAGCGGTCCTGGGTCGAGCTCGACCTGCTGCAGATCCAAGGGCATACCCGAGGTCTTCGGTTTTCCCAAATGCTCGATCAGGTCGTTGTTGAGCAGGTTGTAAAGCGCAAACTCCGCTTGGTAACGACCGAGGTTCAACTCATTGGCCACAGCTCCGGCGCTGATCTGGGCATTGACTTTGAGCATCAGCGCCTCTTGCTCGGCGCTGATCCACACACCGATACCGGTTCCGTCACCATCGCGCCCCAGAACCAACGCTGGACTGCGCTGTTGCACCCGCCGATAGGCGGCATCGAGGTCGGGCACCGGTCCAGCGATACCACCGTTCGCACCGAGGTCGTCGATCGAGCGAATCAGAAGCTCTTCGACCGGCAAGGGCACGAACCCCTCTTCGAAGGAGATCTCGTCTCCGCCATAGAACTTGAACTCGCCCTGGCCCCAGGCAAGAACCTGCAACATCAAGCGATAGGTCTGCTGACGCAGAGCCTCCAGCAATTCCTCACGACTGACCAGGCCACGATTGACCAGCAGGTCTCCCAAACTACCGCTGCCGCCGCCTTGGTGATCCCGCACCGCAGCGGCAAAGTCCTCCTGCGAAATCAGATCTCGGCTGTTGAATACCTCCCCCAGCCCTTCTTCGACCGTCTGATTCAACGCGTCGGCAGCGACCACAGCGCCATTCAACAGCGAGATCGCTACGATGTCGTCTTCTCCCTGGACCGTCAGGATGCCACTGCTGCGCTGCGCTGTCAGGCTCTGCAACACCTTCGGCAACGCCACTGCCTGCAGGTCACCCTCGAAGCTCATGACCATACCTCCCGTCGGATCCTGACGAGATAGATCGCAACCAGCCCCATCAGCCCAATCGTCAGCGGCAATCCCGAGCCGGGGTCGACCGCCAACGGCACACGATATCCCCACCCTACTGGCAGCGCGATGACGAGTAATGCCACCGGTGTCAACAGGGCCACCAAGGCTCGAACGCCGTGCTCAGCACGCGCTGACTTCAAACCCGGTATCAGCGCGCAGGCCCAACGATCCATCTTGGAAGGTAGTAGGGCCCGTGGCTCCAACAGGGTGGAGCGGTAACCCAACTGGTTCCGGACCAAATGCAGAGTCACCGCCAACAACATGATGCCGGCAACCACCGACAGCGAGAAGTGTCGGCGCCATAGAACAACCGCGGTGGCCGATTCATCGTCGCGAGACCAACTGGACTGCAAATCTTGGCGCAACTGAGGTGCACGACGGATTCCGCCATCAACTCCGACGGCGCTGTCCTCCACTTTGGTTTCCTCTCGCTCCCAGGAAGTAACCCGAGCACGGTCGAGCTCTTTGGCCGATGCCATCGCGACATTCGAGTCCGAGAACTTGTAAAGCTGAGAAAAAGCCTGCGCAAGATTGAAGAAAGCCTCGGCCATCTCAGGATCTTGCTGAGTCGCCTCCCGGAAGTAATTGACCGCGGTTCCCCAATCTCCCTTGCGATGGTGGTAGACACCGAGATTGTTCAAAGCCGGGGCAGCCTCGGGTCCTGCCACTTTCGACTCGTCCAGCATCGCGGTGTACATCGACCGTGCATGCTCCCATTGACCGAATCGTCGATGGAGATCCGCCACCATTTCGCGAGTCACCGCATGATCGGGCATCAGGGTCCGCAGCACGCCGAGGTCGGAAAATAACGAGCCATGCAGCCGGCCGGCAGTCAGTTGATCGATCGCCCGGGTCGGCGGCGCCAGAGTCAGCTGCACCGCTCGCTGCTGAGTCGACAATGCGAGCGGCGTCATCCCGAGACTCAGCCACAAGATCATGAATACTGTTTTCTCGCTCTGGGAGCCATAACCCCAGAGCAAAACTGACCAATAAATCGCGAGCCACAGCAGGCCGTGGGGCAGCACCAAGGGCCAAACCAGAACCACCACGGTGAGCACGTCGGCAGTCTTTAGATCCAAGGGCGGGGACATAAACCGCGCCAAGTCATAGAGTAACGCCCCACCTTTGGTCGCCATCTGCAACGCGACAAAGAGACCGCCGCTGATCGTCACCGTATAAATCAGCCACAGCAGCACATCATGCAGCCAAATGCTGCGGGAAATCGGCAATCTCAACAGGCTCCCATAGCCCTTCAGTGTGCTGGTGATCACCCCGACATAGTCGCCCGATAAACGCGCCACGGTGGCGGCCGCAAAGTCGGTTTCAGATCGACTCGAATCGAGCCGACGGGCCATCTCCAGCACCCAACGAGAACGCTCGAAGTCGCCTTCGTGAGCTGCAGTAACAGCGAAGGCACTGGCGGCGTTGCTGAGGTCCGGCAGGCCCGACAGGCCGAGACGCGAATTTGTTGTAAGCATTTGCTCGAGGGCGTGAGCGGCGGCCTCTTGGTCAACCTGGTAATAGGCTCGAGTCCAGTTTCGCCACGCCTCGTTCAGGATACGCAACTGTTGACGCACCGGCGACGTGAGCTCGAAACCGGACTCGTCGGAAGACTCCTCGGCCACGGCTTCGAGGCAAGTCAGCGACAGGACAACACAAACGACCAGCAGCAAAATGCTGGCCCCTCGCCTGGCGCGGACGGAGCCCCCTCGATTAACCGGGACAACTGCTGGCCGATGCTCCATCCTCAGACCTTATCCACCCAGCCCGACAAAACCCGAACGGAGCTGATAAACGACGTTCTCGAGCATCGCATGCTCATCGGTGGTCAGATTACCGCGCGTCTTGTCCTGCAGGATGCCCAACATGTCGATATGCAATCGCGCCAGATCGAGATGTTGCTGAGCGGTCTGAGGATCGCCGCTCTGCGACTCGGAGAGGTAAATCGAAGCATTCTCGGCCAACAACCGCACCAAATCCGTAAAACTAGGGGCATCCGGGTCGCCTTCAGGCGCCTCGGACGCTGTTGGCGACTCTACCGGTGGCGCTAGAGCCGGCTCGACGGGCGCGGCCGTCGGCGCTGACGGCGCGCCTTCCTTCGAGTCCGCGCGATTTTCGTTCAAAGACTCTTGGCGACGCACGAACTCCTCACGCAACTCTCCGTCGGCAGTGAACATCCTCTTGTCTGTGACCTTGAGTCCGCGATCGCTCAATGCTATCTCCTCCACTGCGTTGTTCTAGGACGGTACTTGTTCCAAGACTTGTTCACAGACGGTACTCGTTCACAGACTGTACGTATTCACAGACTGTCATGACTTTTTAACAGACAGGCATGCCGTAGAGACTGTCCTGAGCTAAGGCTGTCATGCAAAGAAGCTTGCCCGAAACCTCCGGCTGGGAGAACATAGCCAGCCGTTGTCGGCGATCCGAGGTCTGTTGACAGTCTAGGACCCGCTGATGCTCTGAAAATGCCGTCATAGGGCTCCACTCTTGTGTTTCGGCACCTACATTCTAACCGCAAAACATCAACAGGCCCTCCGCAGAGAAACCGATGACGAGCGACATCGACAAACTCCGCCAGTTGATCGCTCGGTTGCGTTCGCCGGAAGGCTGTCCGTGGGATCGTGAGCAGACCCTGGAAAGTGTCCGCGCTTACCTCTTGGAGGAGGCCCACGAGACCGCCAGCGCTATTGACAGCGGTGACCGGCAAGAGCTCCGGCAAGAGCTCGGCGACCTGATTTTTCAGGCAGTGTTTATCGCTCAGCTGGCGGAGGAGGAAGGCGCTTTCGATCTGTCGCAGGCCATCGACGCCGTCCACATAAAAATGGTCGACCGCCATCCGCACGTCTTCGGCGACGACAAACTCGACGATGCCGCTGCTGTCCACCGAGCCTGGGAGCTCCGCAAAACGCAGCGCCAAGAGCCCTCAGCTGACGCGACACCATCCGACGGGACACAGCTCGACACCGGGCGCCGCTCGGTGCTGGCGGGAATTCCAGCGTCCCTCCCCTCCCTGCTCGCCGCCTATCGCATGACCCAGAAAGCTTCCGGCGTTGGCTTTGATTGGCCGGACCCGACGGCTGTCCTAGCCAAAGTGCGAGAAGAAGTCGCCGAGGTCGAGGAGATCATCGAAGACGGCGCCCCTCAGCGCCACCTGGAAGAAGTCGGCGATCTACTGTTTACCGTGGTCAATCTGGCGCGCCACCTCAAAGTGGATCCCGACGCGGCATTAGCCAAGGCCAATCTCAAGTTCCAGCGACGCTTCCAGACCGTCGAGGCGGACTTTGCAAGCCGGGATCGACACCTTGCTGACGCGACTCTCGAGGAGTTGGACGCCGCCTGGCGCAACGTCAAATGCAACGAGTCCCTCCCGTAACAGCCGACGGAGGGCCCGATCCGTTATGATCGATGGCTCATCACGACCTGCACCAGGGTTTCGGGCGACCCGGTCTCGTGGATCAAGGGTCCCGAAGCTAGGATCGAATTTCGACCATGACTCGCTACCGTAGCCTCGAAGCCCCAGAGACTCTGCGCAAGTTCGTCCACAATCTGCGGGAAGGTATCTACATCACCAACCCCGGCGGCGAGCTACTCGACGCCAACCCTGCGATGCTCGAGATCTTCGGGGTGGAATCTCTCGACGAGCTCCGGGGCTATAGCGCCCCACAATTGTTCGTCGATCCGCAGGTGCGCAAGAGGGAAATGCGGCTACTCGCGGAACACGGGGCAGTGCGCGAGTTCGAATTCCAGGTCAAACGGCCCGATGGCGGCATTCGCACCGTGCTCGACACCTGCTATCTCGTGGCAGACGAAACCGGCGAAGCGATCTGCCACGGTATCCTGATCGACATCACCCAA
>JAJCXQ010000267.1 GCA_029263355.1 Acidobacteriota bacterium
GGAGAAGACACTGCTGCCGGCGATCATGAGAATTGCGACCAACAGCGGCTCCCAGTCCAACCACACGTAGAGCAGCACATAAAGAGCTCCGACGGCGCATTGGAAAAACAGGCCAGCGAGATCGACGATGACGCGGGCCCTGGGGCGGAGCTCCCAGGCCGCGCTGACGTCGCTGTAGAACACCGGATACACCAGGTAGATCCCACATCCGATGGCGCGTGGCCTGGCGCCAAAAAATGCACAAGCGCTGGCATGGCCGAACTCGTGCATGAACAGCGAGATAAGCATGAGAACGTAACCCAGAATCACGGTCTCACTGTCGAACCTCAAGGAGACGAAGAGGTGCGGAAAGATCAGGCCTGCAACCAAGATCAGCCCCAACAGGGCGGCGACCGCCCACGGCCGGAAGAAGACCGCAAAGAAGGGCGCCACCCGGTTGACCATGGTCTCCGTGATCAACGGCAGGCGGAGCCAGAACCCCGAACGCGTCAAGCTGTCCTGGGCTTCGATCTTGCGCAACTTGATCACGATGTTGGCATAGGCCCGTTCGACGTCTTCCGGCAGCGTCTCGGCGCCACCCTGTCGACGGCTCATGGCGTCAGCGATCGCTTCGAAGGATGCTCCTCGATTGCGGTACGCCACCAGGTGATAAGCGCTCGGCGCCATCTTCAGGTATTGCCCGTTGCTGGTGCGCAGCAAGTACTTGCCATCGTCCCCGGCCTCCTGGATGACGTCCAGAGAGATCCTGTTTGCGCTCGGCGTCTCGTTTTTGGGAACAACGTCCGCCGACGTCGGCTGTCTGAGCTGGTCTGTCACGGCCATCTCTCGATCCGTTCAGTTGGCGGTCGCCACGCGCCCAGCGCGGCTGCCGTGAGCAGATGACTCAGCCGCCAAGGCGATGATGTGATGAGCGGCCGAGCGCGGCCCACCATAGCCGGCGAACGCACGCTGGATCTGTTGGGCGTGAAGGCGGAAACACTTTTCGTCCAGCAACCGATGGAGGCATTCCCGAATCTCGGCCTCGGTCACGTCGGCCACCGGCCGCGCGATCGCGGCGCCGGTAGCGGCACAAATCTCTGCGACGTCCGGCTGTTCTCCTTCGCCATAGAGGATCAGTAGAGGTAATCCGTGGGTCAAGGCGCCCAGCATCACTGTCGAGTTGCCGCTGCACACCACCACATCGACCTGTGGCAGCACGCGTTCTTGAGGTACCAGATCGCGGACGAAGAAACTGTCCGCGATCGTCTCCGGCGCACGTTCGCTCCGGCCGATCGAGGCCGCCACTCGAAAATGTTCTTCCTGCACACTGGAGAAGAACTTTTGCGTTGGGTCGGTGTGTAGGAAACTGCGCCCGAATTGGGCATAAATCAATGGCTTCGAAGGCGCTCCCGAAGCCAGCCAGTCGTCGACTTCATGATGAGCCACGGCCGGTTCCCACAAGCACGAGCCGATCCCATGGATCCTTTCGGCCAGGCAGCCCCGGGCCGCCCACAGCTCCGGTACGGTCTGCGCCAGATAGACGTCCCCGAGCAACGGGGAATGTACGAAGTCTTCGTTTCTGGGAGCCAGTTGGAAGAGCTTTCGGGCTTCGCTGTAGAAATGCATCATCTCGGAATGTCGACCTAAATGTCGCTCTTCCGTTTTGTTCTTCGGTGGCCGCTCCACGATCTTCGGGTCGGTTGGCCAAATGGGTGAAGCCAGGCCGAGCACAGCGAGAGGCAGCCCGATCCTATCGCGGACAATGTAGGGGCCAATCGTTAGTGGCTGGCCGACGAGAACGTCCGCCGGGAAGATACTGAGAGCATACTCGATATGTTTCACTTGGATGGCGATGGGAATGGGATAGAACCAGGTCCTGATCTCGAAACTGGCCCCGTCCTTCTGCCCCCGGGAGATCCGCTGCAGTCCCGCGGCCTCCAGGTCCGCGGCGCGGGATACGTCGGTCACGAATGCCACCTCGTGGCCGCGACGCACCAAGGCTCGAGCTACGGCGATCGCTGGGAAAAGTAATCCGTCACTCTCGACTGAGCAAAACAAGATCTTCATCCGGCGCCTCGCGTTTTCAAGGCCATGCCTTGTTGGGTGATCCTACGGCTCCAAGCCACCTGGCCTGCAGGCCAGGCAGGCCTTGAGCGCATAGAGGGTGGTGCACGTACGGCTGCCATAGTTTGGAAGTCTGATGAACGGCATGCTGGGCCAGCCGCCGTCGGGCTGCCGCATCCGCTTCAGGGTCTCGACTCCACGACGGGCCCATTCAGCGGAACCGTCCGTCACAGCGCCGGGGCAGCTGACGGCCAATCCCAGCAGAGCCAATGAAGTGCTCAGCGGATCGCTCTCCTCGCCGTAGCCCCAGCCGCCGTCGGCTCGTTGCTGTTCTTTCAAGAAGGCCGCTGCAGCAGGGATGCAGGTGGACTCGGAGCGCGCCGCCACCAACAGTCGCAAGCAGGCGTAGGTGCCATAAAACCGCCCCCAATACCATTTTGCGGGCCACGATCCGTCCGCGGCTTGGCGGCTTTCCAGGAAATCGAGTCCCGGTTCGACCAAGTCTGCGAACTGCCGCCGGTCCCAGATCACGAGGGCATAAAGCAGATTGGCCATGACCTCGGGGTCGGGCCCAGGTCCCCAATCATCACCCCGCAGCCTCGCCTGAGCTTCCTCCAGCTGATCGCGGTCCTCCTCCGGGATAATCCAAGTGCTGAAGACACCTTCGCGCTGGTGCGCATCTTCGCGAATCACCTCGAGGGCAGCTCGACAGGTCTCTTCGACTTGTCGGTGGAAACCTGCGCGCAGCAAAACCTGCATCACCTGGCCCAGATCGTCGGCGTCCGGGGCCAGCTCTGGGATCGACGGAAAGTAGCGCCATCCGCCGACCCTCGATTCATTGCGCTGACTCAGCAAGTAGTGGGCTTCGCTCTCGATGATCGGCTGCAGCCGTCCCCCCAACCACTGGTCTGCATCACACAAGGCATCGGTGATCAGGGCGCGCTGAAAGACATCCCCGGAGGGCAACTCGGTCGGCCCTTGGTAGCCGCGCTCCCGTGCCATGTACGCGATGTGCTGCGCTTCGCCGAATCCCAGGTGCCATTGGTCGATCAGGAAGCCGAGCGCTTGCCAAGCCGTCTCCTCGAAGTTGTTCCGAGTCACCTGAGAGCCGAGCTCGAACGGCCGTTGCTCGCGAGCTCGTTTCAGATTCTTCGCCACGATTCTCGCCAGATCGTCGCGTAGAGCTGTGCACTGCATGCGCAACTCAGCCATTTCTTGCCGCCAAGCCAACTCGGGGATGTCCGCCACCTGGAGATCTGCCTCCTGGAGCAGCGAGATCGCCTGTTCCAGGGTCCCCACGGCATGCCCTTCGTAGTAGATCTTGCGCGCCAGGTGCGGCAGCCAATGCTGGCGCTCGTCGCGGGGAGGCAGCTCATCGACCACCCGGGTCAGCAGCAGCGAAGGCACACCTCCCAAAAAGTCCTCTTTCCAATCGCAGAGATCGTCCCACAGTTGCCAGGCGAAGTAGTGTTTTTCGATCGATCCCGCCAATTCCGGGAAATGTGAATCGTCACCGCTGAGCTGCGCCAAGCTGGCGGCCAGCAGTGGCGCAAAACCGTTCTTCCCCTTGACGATGTCCAGGACCTGCGCCTCCGTACAATCAGCCCACGGAATCTCGCCGCGGCAGACACGCCGCTCGGTAAGACAAGCTTCGATGAAATCCTTGAAATAGGCTCGGAAGCGCCGCCAAAACGAGCCCTCCGCTGGCAGCCATCGGTAGAGAATCTGGTAACACTCGAATTGGAAGATCTGTATGTGAAAGAAGTTGCGTTCGAGATCCTTGCGCTCGGTCTCTTGGTCGATGACGTTGTCTATCATGAGCGTGGCGCAGACCAGAAAGCGCAACGCCAACGAAAGCTCGGTGACAGCTTCACGGGGAACTTGTGGGAAAGCGGCGAGGAGGCGAAAGAGCTTGGGCTCGTAACACAATTTGAACCTGGTGAGGTGTAGCGGGAAGCCCTCGGGCCACTGCCGCTCCAGGCTCTTCCACCTCTCTTCGAGCTGGCCGAGCTCCATGTCATTCGGCTGCTGACCCTGACCGCGTTTCTCGTCTTCTCGTAATTCCAACATCGTCTCGAGTCTCGGCGTCCTCGGTAGCCCATGTCCGGCCCTCACCCGAGGGCCGGACATGGGTTCATCCCCTGAGGGATCATCCGATCAAGGAATTTGCATCGTCCCGCAACCATCGGTCTCGCAGCCGAGATCAATGCCACAGTTGGCGACGCAGTTGGC
The DNA here is from genome assembly GCA_029263355.1 of Acidobacteriota bacterium. Taxonomy (GTDB): domain Bacteria; phylum Acidobacteriota; class Thermoanaerobaculia; order Multivoradales; family J023; genus JAAELT01. The sequence continues at coordinate 4,276 of JAJCXQ010000267.1, forward strand.
GACACAATTGGTAGCACAGTTGCCGACACAATTGCCGGGGCAATTGCCGACGCAATTGGTACCGCAATCAGCGCCACAATACAGACTCAGGTCTGTGATCGTAACCGCCATTTCCAGGCGGGCTTCGAGCTCTTCGATATCGAGGGCGTCTGCATTCAGGCTCTCGATCTCGAAGAACTCTGTCGGCTTCAACTCGCTGACAGGTGGTTCCCGAACCGGTAGTTCATCCGGGTGCTTCTTTCCTTTCTTCGCCATACATTCTCCTTGTTATGGCTTCATTATTAATCAGGGCTGTGTCTACACGTCACAGGCCTGCTCGACACTGGAGGGAAGGGGCTGACGACTCAAGTGGTCGGTATAGGCTTCAGCAACCGCCGCACGGAGTCGTTGTTGAAAACCATCACAGAAATTTGTATTTAGATTGCCACTCTTGAGCTCGGCCAAAACCGCACATCCGCCACCGCAATAGAGGGAGTAGCGACAGTTCTTGCAGACCGGATTGCTAGTGACCGTACGAGCTCGCCATATACCGTTCAACTCATCGTTCCAGGTCATCTTGCTCTCTTCGTCGATTGCGGCGATGCGGATCGACTTGTCACCGGTCTTCTCCCAACAAGCATAAACATCACCGAGGGCATCGAAGATATACATCTTGTTGTGGGCGCCACAGAAGCTCGCCTTGAGGTTCGTCACTGCACCCATCCGAGAGTCGAAGATGCCACGCACCCGGTCGATCAGACCGTCATCTGGTCGCGAGATGACCTTCATACTCTCGTGCTTCTCCCGCAGCTTGTCCAACTCCTGCACCAAAATCCAAGAAGAAAAGGTTGTCTTCTTATCGGTCTTGTCATTGTTGGCATGGATCGCTGCTGTGTAGGCTGAAAAATTCGGATGCTCGGGCCAACCGCGGGCGATCATGGTCTCCGCCAACTCTGGCAACTGATCGATGTTGTTTCTGTCGACATTCATGCGCACGTTGATCTGCACACCGAGCTCGAGGGCCATGGTGATGTTCTGTGAGATACGATCGAAGGACCCGGCGCCATCGGCATAAATGCGTCGTCGGTCGTGCTCTTCAGGAGGGCCGTCGAGGGTAATCTGGATGGCAGCGATCTTCTCGGGGCCTAGGAGAGCGGCGAAATGGTGCAGGTCCGTGGCGTTGCTTACTGCGGAGAATTGCGCCGGCCCAAAGGAAAAGGCCTTGTCCATGAAGTATTCGACGATACTTCGGGTTTCCGCTAGCAATGGCTCGCCACCGAATAACGTAAATTTCCGAGGGATTTTCGAAACGTCTTCGATGCCGTGCAATCTCTCGATTTCTGGCATGGCTCCGAAGATTCGATCCACCATTTCGGGAGTCATCGTTCGCAGCAGGTGGCGGAAGGATGGATTCGTCCGCATGTGATCCTGGAAACAGTACGAGCATCGTAAGTTGCACGAGTACGTAGGCATGACGATGTAGCCCGGCATCATCTGGGACTGGAGATGATGTAGCTTTCCCACCATATTTTCGAATCTCTGCGCCTCGTCTTCGGGGCCGAGATCGGTCAGATAGCCCCGTTTCTTGAGAGTCTCCAATGCCGCTTCCGAAGGCTCGGCCACCTCACCGTCTTGTTCCGGTTCCGGACTCCAGTCACCATAGAGTGGTTTTGGAATCGGCCCGTTTTGACAGTGACGAACATACGTCGCAACCCGCCGCGAAACCTTGTCATAGGCGCCGCTATAACCATGCACCAGAAGCATGTTGTCGGGCTCATCGGGCAGGTCGACGTAGATCGTATAGTTACTGGTTCGGAGCATGCTCTTCCTCCTTCTCGGGGTTGCAGATATCGACCTTTTCGGGGTTGCAGACACCTTCTAATCGCGGATCGTTCGGCCTCGACTTGGGCAGCAGCGCACTCTCGATTTGCTTCTCTGATAGAGCGTTGACGGATCGATGAGTTGCCGCGGTGTATGTTCCTGCACGCAGCCTGTCGCCTCCTGTTCTGGCTGAATTGGGACGAAGCGCGAGCTTCCGCGCCACCGTGCGGTATAGCGCGGTTTGCCGCGGATGAAAAATTTGGTGGAGGCGCGGCTCAAGCCCGTGATGAAGGTCGCCAAGACGCTGAATCGCAACTTGTGCAATACCGTGGCATTTTGTAGTCACCGGGTCGTCGATGCGGTCGCAGAGGGACTCAACCGGAAAGCCAACGCGGTCGAGGGCCGTGTCGGCAACTAATACAATCCTGAGGGTTCTCAAGACAGCAATCAACTCTTTCTGCGGCGGTTTACTGCCACCACCACGCTAAAACCTATTGATCTCGAGAAAGCGTACTCGGTGCTGCCAATTCATAGGATGAACATACCTGTCCACCAATTCTCGCGTGACTCGACGGGCACAGTTCACCCTTCATTTTCGAGAGCCGCGATCAACTCGAGAACCCACAAAGGTCATGTGGTTTGGCAAGCGACCAATCCGGGTTTCCGGAGACTTCGGCGTCAGCGATAAGCTACGGCGTTAGAGCCCTTTACCGAAGGACTCTTGTCTTTGCGACACAGGTCGGTATGGTGATTGAAGCGAGCCCCATTGTCAAGGACATTCCGGCGTAGGAATTGTTCAGCTTTATAGCAGCTATCGCATCCAATTAGATTGAATATCTCTCCATTTTATGGCGCCATATGGAGAGATGTGGCATGAGAGAAGATAAGAGTTATGCAGTCCAGGGTATATGTCTAATGGCAGAGGCTGGATCCGTCTTACCCAGAGGTACTGCTGGTCCAAGCTCCGACATCCCCCGATTCGAAGCCGTCTGAAAAGACCAACTGGTTGCGGATCACCAAGGACGCGCCAGAGTCGGCCCCCAATCCCCCGTCCCGAAGTGGAATTCCGACCACCAGATCTTGACTTTGTTGGCTATCGCTGAAAAAGCGACCTGCAGCGAGGCTGGCGCCGAAGTGATCTTCGATTTCGAGAGTGCCGAAGAAAATCATGTCGAAAATTTGTAAACCGGCGATCGAGATGCCATTGGGCGTGCCGTAGAGCACTGTAACTTCGCCGGAATTGGTAAATCCGAGCGAGTTGTCGAACGGCGCACCGATTGCCAAATCGTCGCGGCCATCGCCATCAAAATCTCCCGCCGCTAAATCCGTCCCCAGACGATCGAAAGGGTCAACATCGGAATCAATGGTGCTTTCGACGAAAAATTGGTTGCCAGCTGTCACCAGGCCGACCCCCCCGCCAAAAAGAATCTGGACAGCGCCGGTTTCAGTGTCTCCGAGCTCCGTCTCTCCCGGCACGCCGATCGCGAGATCCTGAAAAAGGTCGCCGTCGAAGTTTCCCGCTGCTAAGGAATAGCCGAAGCTGTCGCCTTCGCCGCCAGTTCCCAAGACCCCTGCCGTTTCCTGGCTGAAAAAGACTTCTTGGTCAGCTACTGGATCGAGGCCTCCTGGTCCGCCCGGGAACAGAATCACGGCGCCTTTTGCTCCCGGGCCGAGGGTGATCTCACCTGGGGCGCCGACCGCAAGATCGAGGTTCGAGTTACCGGTGAATTGTCCGATAGCGAGCGAAAAACCAAACCGCTCATTGGCATTGGCATTGAGGCCAACGCCAGGGGAGTCTTCATGGATGAGTCGATTGTTCGATGTCGTCAGACCGACGCCGCGAAAGCCGTAGACAACGTTCACCGCCCCGGTGCTTTCCTGTAGGCCAAACTCCCCCTGCAGGTCCTCGAGAAAGGTCCCGATGGCAAGATCATCGACGCCGTCGGCTGAGAGGTCACCGGCAGCCAAGGCAGAGCCAAATCGATCATTGGCTTCAGGAACGCCGACGAGCGGACCTTGGCTGAACAATTGGAATCTTACGAGACCGTCGATCGGCCCGCTGCCAAAAGCCACCACGACCTGTCCGGCAGCCGAGGCACCGTTGACGGTGCTTCCAGGAACACCGATGGCCAGGTCGTCAAAGCCGTCGTCGTCGAAGTCCCCAAAAGTCAGGGCAGAGCCGAATCGAGCGTCGGTCTCACTCTCCAGGCCAAACGATCCAGGTGTCAGGGTGACGACAGCCGACCAATCCCCGTGGCCGCCCAAGAAGAGAGTCACACTGCCGGCGTCGGGCTTGCCGGAGCTCTCTTCGGCGGGGTTTCCAACCGCCAGATCGTCGAAGCCGTCGCCGTTGAAGTCACCCGTCGCGACGGCAAAACCGGCCATGCTGCCTGCCCGGCCTTCGAAGTACGAGAAGCCAGAGATACTGAGCTGTGCCAAGGCCGGCTCGCCAGCGGAAGCCATCGTGAGTAAGACAACTAAACCGAGAATCCGAGCAGTACAAGAGTTGATGGGTTCGCCATGAACGTGCATAAGCGGTCTCCAGAGTTGTAGCAAGCGGTACACTCAGTCGAAGAGAGTGTCGGTTAGAAGGCCTTTAGGGTGACGCTCTGCGAACCCCGCTGTCCTGACGAAGTGAGAAGGAATGGCTTAGGATGAGCTTAGGGCCGTCAGCAACCCGAGATACTTCAGGTTTGAACGACCTGGATCCGGCCGGTCGTTCACCCTTCGAGCTCGGTGATTGGCGAGTCGAGCCAGACCGCTTGCGGTTGCTCAGGGGTGATGAGTCTCGCAAGCTCGAACCGATGGCGATGCGTCTGCTGCTCTTCCTCGCCGAGCGACCTGCTGAGGTGATCTCGCGGGCCGAAGTCCTGCAGCAAGTTTGGGAAGGACGGGCAGTGGTCGATGAGACCCTCAGTCGCGCCGTCTCTTTGGTGCGTCAGGCGCTGGGAGACAACGCTCAGAATCCGACCTATATCGAGACCATCCCGAAGCGAGGCTATCGGTTGATTGCGTCGGTGCGGCCTGACCCTGCCGAGTCGACGCCGGGTGTTGAAACCTCAGTCTCCAATGAAGTGGCCAAACGGAAACCTTCCGCGGTCATGAGCACTTGGGGAATCCTCTTGGCGCTGGTCATTCTGCTCGCTCTCCTCATGCTGTGGCAGGTCGGGCCGTCTGACGAACAGACGGTAGGTGATCGCGTCTCTCCGGCAACGGCAACTGGAGAGGCGTCACAGCGACCAGGGATTGCCGTCTTGCCGTTCAAGAACCTCTCACCCGACTTGGAGAACGCTTATCTTGCTGATGGGCTTACAGAGCAAATCATCCACCAGCTCGCCGAGGTTTCCGGGCTGAGGGTCGTCTCCCGTACGTCGTCGATGAGTTTCCGCGATTCAGCTGCCCTAGCGCCGGACATCGCACGCACCCTGCGAGTCGACTACCTGTTGGAGGGCACGGTGTTGGTGGTTGATCAGCGCGTGCGGATCAGTGCGCGGTTGATTCGTCCCGAAACAGACGATCACCTCTTGAGTCGCACCTACGATCGAAGTCTGTCCGAAATCCTCGACTTGCAGCGCGAGGTTGCAAAAGACGTGGCCGAGCACACCCGGACCCAACTCAGTCCTAGGGAGGCGATCCGCCTGGCCCGTGAGCAGCCCGTGAGCTCCGATGCCTACCGCGCCTACCTACAAGGACGCCAACTCGTCGAGCAACGGCGCGAGCTCGATCG
>JAJCXQ010000268.1 GCA_029263355.1 Acidobacteriota bacterium
TTGATCGTCGCGCTGCTCGTCGGCTGGGGCCAAAGCCTGCTGCACGACACCTACCCGACGGTGCCCGAGGCCCCCCTCCTGTCTGGAATCATCGCCTTCTTTCTCAGCGCCATCGGCGGCACCGTCGCGCTCATCTACCTACGACTGGTCCGCGCCACCGCCCGCGCCATCCGAGTCCGCCTCACCCGAGCTCGTTCGGAGAAGGCAATTCAGCGGCTACGTCGCGAACGTTCCAACATCTTCGATCAGGTGATGGTACTGGCCGCCGGACTCGATCTGCCCGGTGTTGTGGCTGATGACGGTCGGATCGTCAGTGACGACGATCGTTCCGAGGAAGGCTGAATTCGCAGCCTCCCCAGTTAAGTTCTCACCCGGTGGTGCCGCCGCCCGCGCCATGCGCTTGGTGAAGTAGTAGATGCGTTTCAAGTTCTCCAGAACCCCCATCTCTACCGTATAAGCTGGCAATCGGTTGGGTTCTTCAGCGACGAGACGACGCGCCTCATGGAGAGCTGCGGACTCTGCCAACCGGTTGATCTCCTGTTTCATTGCCGCGACCACCCGCCTCGCTTCGACGCTCTTGGTGGTCACCGCAGACATCGCCGCGTCGAAGGCCCTGGCAACCGCGGGGTGGAACTCCTCAATGACTTCGCGGGTGGCATCGCTGATCACGACCTGCTGCTCGCGGCGCCGCAAACCCAGGGTGACTAGATTGGTCTCGATCAGATCGCCGATATTCTCCAAGTCGTTAGCCGCTGCCATCAACTTCGTAAGCTCCTCGGTCTGGCCCTCGGTCAGGCTCTGCTGGCTGATCTGACCGAGATAAGTGATGATTTTGCCGTGCAACTCATCAACGGCATCGTCCATGGCGGCCAACTCTTCCAGTTCCTCCTGTTCTCCATAATGGGCGTCCTGATCTCGCTGGTGACCATCTTCAAGGGCCTAAAACACCTCAAGCTCGAGCTGACCACGAGCCAGAGCCTGGTCGTGGCGATCGTCGTCGGCCTCATCATCGCCATTGCCGGCAAAAGCCTGATTCAGCGTGTGGAAGTGGATCCCAAGGCCGATAGAGCGTTTCACTACGCCTCGGTGGAGAAGGTCTTCGCGCCGCTGTGCGTGTTCACCGCCTGCTCCATGGCTTTCGCCCACGGCTCAAACGACGTCGCCAACGGCATCGGCCCCTTGGCGGCGGTGGTGTCGATCGCCAAGACCGGCGAGGTGGCCCAGACGGCCGCGCTGCCGATCTGGATTCTCTTCCTCGGTGGCGGCGGCATCGTCCTCGGCCTGACCACCTTGGGTTATCGGGTGATGAAGACGATCGGCAAGCGGATCACCGAGCTGACGCCGAGCCGCGGCTTTTGCGCCGAGCTGGCCGCCGCGGCCACCGTCGTCACCGCCTCGCGGTTGGGTCTGCCGGTTTCCACCACTCACATCATCGTCGGCTCGGTCCTGGGCGTCGGTCTGGCGCGGGGCATCGCGGCGATCGACCTGCGCGTAGTGTTGGGCATTGTCACTTCTTGGGTCGTCACCCTGCCGATCGGCGCTGCTACGGCGGCCTTCTTTTTCTTCTTCTTCAAAGGAATCTTCTTATAGCTCAGTCCTCGACGCCCAGTTCTCCTCGACCGTGCGCACGATGCGGCGGTCGACCTGCAGCAGCTCCTGACGCTTGTCGGGGTAATCGAACTGGTCGAGATAGTAGCGGATCGCGTTGTCTCACCGAGGTGTGGGCGGCGCCATCTTCTTGTGGACTGTCGGCCTGCTAGCGGCGTTGACGCCAGCGCTGCGCGGCACTCAAGTCGCACCGGTGGTGGCTGACGCGGTCGGTTTGACAAACTGAGGCCTCGGCTCAATCTAGAGTTCGAACTCGGGAAACGGCGCTTTCGAATCTTGCTAGACGACTCCCGTGGCTCAACGCACTCGGCGAGCCTCAATCTCTCGTGACCGCTAAACCCTTCGCGACACGACAGCGCAAAGCTTCCGCGTCCTGGGCCCGACCGAGGCTCTCAAGCTGCGCTGCCAACAAGCCGAGGTTGCCGAAGGTCCGCGGATCTTCAATGCCAAGAGCTTGCTCTTCGATCGCCATCACCCGCTTTCGAAAACGGACCGACTCGCGACGATCGCCGAGCCGCCAATGGAGATCGGCCAACGTCTTGAGCATGATAACGAGGTCAGGGTGATCTTCGCCCAACAACTCTTCATCTATCGCCAGAGCACGTTCGAGGTAGCGCTGGCGGGACGCCGCATCACAGTCTTTGCATGCTAAGTCGGCCCGTCGCTTCAAGAGAGTCGACACTTCGGCAGAAACCGGGTTCGGCACTTGAGCCGCCGCATCCAGAGCCTCATCCAATCGCCTGGCTGCGGCCTCCGTTTCGCCCAGATCTAGCAACAGATCAATCAAGTGATGACGCAAGGATACGACACGAGATGCGACCGTGCCGAAGATGGCCAGCTCGATCTCGAGCGCGCGTTCCAGGTGCTGACGAGCAGCAAGAATCTCACCTTGCTCAGTACAGATGTCAGCCAAAGATTTGAGCACAACCGCGGTCGTGACCTCAGAGCCGAAACCGCGCTCAGACCCGAGCGCCAGTGTCTGCTCTAGTGCCGCCCGTGCTCCCTTCTGATCACCTCGGCGGCTCATGACATCGGCTTGCAATCGGTAAAGGTCTACCGGTCGCTCGTCGAACTTGTCGCAAGCGCTTTGGCTCAGATCGAGGGCTTGAGAAATGGCCTCATGAGCCGCGTCGAGAGCACCGCGTTTCAACTCTACATCGGCCAGGTCATGCAACACCGCGAGTACCGAGTGCGACTCTACCGCGTCACTCGCAGTCGCAAGATCTAGTGCTCTCGACAGATGATGGCGGGCGTCATCGGGCTGACCGAGTCGTTTGAGCAAC
>JAJCXQ010000269.1 GCA_029263355.1 Acidobacteriota bacterium
GGACCTAACCTGGGCTCGCTGGATCCTCTGACTGGGAAAATTGTTCGCTTCTTCGACCCCAGGCAGGGGCGGTGGTCAGAGCACTTCGAACTGGACGGCGCTCTAATTCAACCGACTACAGCTCAGGCGCGAGCAACGGTAAAGATTTTCCGATTGAATACGCCGGAGCGACTCAGCGAAAGAAAGCTGTTGCTGCAGTTGGGAGCGTACAGCGGGTGATGACCTACCGTCCGCCGGACAAGGTGCTAGCCGGGGCGGAACCAGTCGAAGAGGCGCCAGTCGAAGAAGCGCCGGTAGAAGACGTGCCGGCCCAAGAAGAACCGTCAAGTCCGAGCTCGGTGTAGATCCGCTTCAGATAGGAGCGTGTCTCGCGATACGGTGGGACGCCCTGGTATCGGTCAACAGTGCCCTCACCGGCGTTGTAGGCGGCGAGTACGCTTGCCAGGTCACCATCAAAACGCTTCGTCAGCCAGCTGAGGTAGCGTGCTCCGGCGTCGATATTCTTCGCCGGCTCGAAGGCCTCGCCGTCGTCGAGTCCGAAGCGACGCGCGGTCGCCGGCATCAACTGCATCAGCCCCTGGGCGCCCTTGCGCGACACCGCCCGTGGCTTGAACGCCGACTCGGCACGAACCACCGCCGCCAACAGCGCTGGGTTGAGGGCATGGCGCTCCCCTGCCCCGTAAATCAGGTCGGCGTACGGGGTCGATGGCCGTGGCTGGGACGAATCAAATCTCAGCTGAAAGACAGGCGGCAGTTCCTCCACTTCCGGGACTGCTTCAATCTTTACGATTTCGTCTTCCAGGATCCGCTCGACGCGCAACATAGAGACGGCCATCCGACCGCCGGAGAGCAACTCTAGATGGACCTTGTCGCCATCGACACGATAGGTCTCTACTTTCAAGAAACCGCCGCCGGAAAAGACCACCAACTCTGCCTCGACAACCGAAGTCGCCAGGAAAGTCGCTCCGCACAGCATTGGGATCGCCCATCGTCTTCTCATCACCTAACTTTACGACAACCCGGCGACAAACGCCCATGGCTCCGTCAACATCGTCCAAGGGACGCACCTTCGGGCCACGGCTCAAGCGTGAGGCGGATCGTCCGGCTGCCATTCGCGATTCTGCGCCAGGATATCGTTGCAAATCGCGACGCAGTCGCCGCAGATGTGGACCTTGGGACCAGCGATGAGTCGGCTGACCTCCTGCTGAGTCTTCTGACAGAACGAACACTTCAGTAGTTTGATGGCAACGGGGGAAACCATGTCTTCTCCTTCGCTTGATCAAGCGGCCATGCTGACCGCGGTGTCATGTCCTTCCAAGCTCCGTCGCAGCTGCAACAGAGCTTGATGCTGTCGCTCCGCACGATGATGTAGGCCGTAGGCGCAGGCGAACAGCACCAGGCCACAGCCAGCTGCCAGTAGGCCACCGAGCGCAGCACCTTGGGTGAGCCCGATCACCGCTGAGCCGACGGCGAACAGGGCGCTGAAGGCCATCCCGAGCCGCGCGGAAATCACTTGCTGACGAGCGTAAAGCACTCGTCGCTGGGTCAGCACCCAGACACAAAAGACCATCCAGCCCACACCGATACCGCACAAGACTCCGAACGCCCCTTGGGTGCGCATCGGTAAACTAGGTTCGGTCAGCCATAGCGAACCGATGACGATGACCATCGCAGTCGCGAGCAACAACAACAGAACATAAGGCAACCGCGACGACATCGACAACTCGCTGCGCAGCAGCTGTTGGGCGGCTTGGATATCGAATTGTGGTACATCTGGCGCTGGGGCGTCCGGCGCTGGGGCGTCCGATCGGTCTTTCGAGTTCATCGACTGACTCCTTCCGGCAGAGTTCCCAAGGTTTTGCGCAACAGTCCACGAGCACGAAACAAACGGGATTTGACCGTCCCGGTCGGGATGCTGAGGATCTCCGCGACTTCCGACAGGCGGAGCTCCTGGAGATAAAACAACGTTAGGACTTCACGCTCGATCAACGGCAACGACAACAACCCCCGCTGCAAAGCCCCGCGATCCACATCAACCGCTGTCAGGGGTGACTGCACCTCGACCTGATCGGGATCCAAGTCGACGGTCTGTGGGGCCGCATAGCCGTCTCGCAGCCGATCCATCGTGATGTTGCGGGCAATGCGATGCATCCAGGGGACGAGCCGGCTGCCATCCCGTAAACCAGGCATGCCTCGCAGAATACGCAGCCAGACCTCCTGGATCACTTCCTCCGCCACCCCACGATCCGGCGCCAGGTGTCGAACGTAGCCCCACAGGCGAGGATGCCAACGTTCAACGAGCTCGTCGAAGGCCAAAGGCTCGCCGAGCTGGCAGCGGACCACCAGCAGCTCGTCAGACATCGTGTTGTTGTTTTGTTTCACTCTCGACCTCCACCCCTATAGTCGGGAGATCGACGAAAAGGTTCACGGTCAGCGGCTTGGCCGGGCGCAGTGCCAGCCATCCCGGCAGCCGGCAGCCGGCGGTACGCGGCCTCGGAGGTCCCAGTCCCCCAGGGCGCCGACTTTCGGGAGAACGCCGTAAAGCGGTCTCGTAGCCGTCAAGTGCAACACCCAGCACTCAATAGCGTTTCCACAACTTCAGAGAACGCGGCTCGCGGGTGACCCGAAAGATCTCACCCAGCGCTCTACGGTAAGGGCTGGCGCCAGCTGGCTCGCCGTTGATGGTCTCGATGTCGATCGAGGTCAGAGGTTGCGCCTCGCGGGTCAGCAAAACCTTGAGCACCTCGAGATAATCGGTCAGATGGGGATGCTCGGCAGTGCAACGCACGTCGAGCTCTTTGCCGCGGCGCTTCGAGACCAGCACCAGAAGGGCGCCGTGATAAACGAGATGATTCGACGCCAAGCGCGACGGTAAGGTGCCTTTCAGGCCCTCGACGTCGACGCCGGCACACGACGCCGGATCCGCCGCGCTCAGCCAGAAGATCGCGTCCTGTGGCAGGCCCTGCTGGAGATCGCGGAAGGCGGTGTGGGACATGAACTGCAGACCGTGCACACCGTGAAAAAAGTGGCCGGCCAACACTTCCCCCGACAGCTCCATCAGCCGCAAGGCGCGGAACACCCGCGACCACTTGAGGGGCGCTGGCTCACGCTCCAGCAGTTGGCGGAAAACCACGCCGTAACGCTGCAGCAGGACCCGGATCCGATCTTTGGCCAGCTCATCTTGCTCAAGTGCGTCCCCGGGGCTGGACGGACGCTCGACCGGCGACCAGTTGCCAAAATATGACCGGCTCGACTTCCACCGATCGAACGACGCACGGCGGCGACCTCTTGACGCGGCTCGAGTCGCCGAGACTTCCATCGCCTGGAAGTTGTTCTCGATCCCCTTGCGCACCGCGACGTAAGAATCGTTGGTCACCCGGCCTTGCCACGCCAGCTTCCACAGACCTTCGCTGACACCAGCGGTTGTTCCCCCACTGCGGGCGCTGAGCTCGGCAAGATCCGCCTTGCCGCCTTTGGGAAAGAGCGACGCCAGGTCAGGATCGGGTGGCGACTCGTCGGAGGTCGACCCGACCAGCGTCGATTCATCAGCCGCCTCAGTCAGCGGATCCGCGGCCGGATCGATAAACAGCTCGAGGTCGGTCGGGAAGGCGAAGGTCAAGCGGGTTTTGCCGCAGCCGACCCACGACAGATCGGTCACTTGCATCAATGAGTCGAGCCAGGACGGATAATAAGGATCGAGCCGCGCCGGCAGGATCTCGGACTCCCACACCGCCGCCGGGGCGCCGTAGCCGAAGAGCTTTTCGATACGCTCCTGGAGATCCTCGACGCTGGCGCCACGGTCGACGAGTCCCTGATGCGCCGCCAGGAAAAGCGGCAGTTGGTCGGCGTCGAGGGCTTCGAAGACCGGGCGGCGGGAGGTTCGCAACCAACGCAACAAGGTCTCCAGGTTGGCCGCGTCACAAACCTCGACCGCCTCGGAGTCAACGATCAGCTGGTCGATGACCACCTGCTGGGACTCTTGCAGGCTCTCTAGCAGCAGGCGCAAATCCTGCGTTCCGAAACCAAAAACCGCGCTGAGCCGCTCCGGGTCCAAGGGACCATGGAAACTCACCCATTCCGCGATCACCTGCGTCAGGACGGTCCACCCGGTGGCATCCTCCGCTAGTGCTCCCGACGCCGAGGCTCCCGACGCCGGTGTGATGGTTTCAGTGATCAATCGCTGGACGCTCTCCAAGACCTCCTGCGACAACATCGACGAGCCCGTTCCTGCGCTCGAGATCGACGCCAGGGTCACGTCGGTCAGCTCCAGGCCCAGCCCAACCAAGAGCCTCGGCAGGCTGTCGAGAGCGACGGCGGCACGCAGCTCGGTGCCAGGCAGGCGAAGGCGCGCAGCGCGGTGCTCGATGCTCTGACGGATGTCATCCTCAGAGACTTCGTGGTCGCGAGCAATGGCGCTCAACAGCTGATCCCACTCGTCCCACGGTAGGACCACACGCTCGCGTAACCAGTCCACTAGGTCGCCACCGGGGCGCGGCGCATACCCCACCGCGGTGCGCTGAATCTTGCTGCGAAACTGCTCGACGAGCTGCCGGGGCAACCGCGGGCGCAGGTGGGACTCGAACACCAGCTCTTTGAGCAGGTCTTGCCGCAGATTGGAGACTCCGGTGGCTTCCGGAGAATCGTCGGCATACATGTGGTGATTGGTGTGACGCCACATGAGATTGGCGGCGAACGGTGACGGTGATTGCGTCCTCACTTCGTGGATCTCGACGGCCCCCTCCTCCACCCGTTGGAGTGACGCCTTGAGATTCTCCAAGTCGAACTCGTCCTGCAGGCAGGTCCGCCAGGTCTCGACCAGCATCGGGAAGTCGCCATAGGACGTCACTGCCTCGAGCAGCTTCTTGGAGCGCTGGCGATGCAGCCATAGGGGTGTGCGATTGCGGAAGCCAGCTCGCGGCAGCAGCAGCGCGGTCGAAGCGTTGACCCGGAAGCGGGCGCCGAAGAAGCCTGTTTGCTCGAGCTGCTGGCGCAACAACGTCTCAATCTGCTCGGGGACCACCAGAGTCAAGATCTCTCGCGGATCGATACCTCGCGGCAGCCGTAACAACACACAGTCATCGTCCTGGTAAACCTCCAATGGCTCGCCGTGACGCTCCTGCCACGCGGCGCGCAGGGCGATCACCCAAGGTCGATTTACGGTGCCGCCCCAAAAGGTATGGAGGATAACCTGTTCCAGAGTCTCGTCCCCCATCGAGCCAGAGGTATGCTCGATGAGCAGCCGGCGTTGGGTTGGCAAGCGGTCGGTTGCCGCCTTCTGCGAGCGCAGAAACTCCAACAGTTCCTCGGCCGCCGCTGGCTCAAGACAGTAATCTCGACGCAGCTCGGTCTCCAGGGTCGGATCCTCCAACCGCTCTTCCACCCCGCCAAGAAACCGGGCAATCTTCTGCGAAAAGAAATGATCGCGATCCTGGGCATCGGCTCGCCAGAACGGCGCCAACGCCGCCCCGCGCCGGGCAGGAGCCACCAGCACATCGTTGTGGGTCACCTTACGAATCTGCCAGCTCTGCGCACCGAGAGTGAAACTGTCGCCGATGGAGCGCTCCCACACGAACTCTTCGTCGAGCTCGCCGAGCTTGGCCATCGAATCCTCCAAACGCAGCGCAAAGTACCCCCGATCGGCGATCGTTCCGCCCGACATGTAGAGCAACCGCTCCACCCCGCGCCGCGCTCGCAGGGTGTTGTCAATACGATCGAACGAAGCCCGTGGCCGCAGATCGCGGATTCGACTGTCGGCGTAGCGACCGGCCAACATGTCGACCACCAAATCGAGCTGGCGACGCTTGAGGTGACGATAAGGATAGCTGGTGCGTAACGCGGCGTGGAGGTCGTCGACGTTCCAAGGCTCGGCCACCACCATCGACAGGATTACCTGCGCCAACACGTCGAGGGGCGCGATGATCGGCTGTACCGCTTCGATATCCTGGTCGAGGATGCTCCTCGCAACCACCGCCGCGTCCAAGAAATCCCGGCCGTGAGTGGGATAAAACACCCCACGGCTGACCTCACCGACACCGTGACCCGCGCGGCCGATGCGCTGCACCGCGGACGACACGGAACGCGGTGTCTGGATCAGGATCACCTCGTCGAGAGCACCGATGTCGATGCCGAGCTCCAGCGAGTTGGTGGCGACGATCGCCTTCAGCTCACCATCTTTGAGGCGCTTCTCCACTACCGCTCGTACTTCACGGGAGAGCGAGCCATGATGAGAGTAGGAGAGCTCTTCTCCCGTTCCCTCGTTGATGAAACGCGTCACTTTTTCGGTCATCCGCCGACTGTTGGCGAACAACAGGGTTGATCGATTGCGCCGAATCACCTTGCGGAAGTCGTCGGTCAACGCCTGCCAAAGAGCCTCGTCATCAACGTCCAGGTCGCCGCCAGCAGTCGGATGACGGACCCGCACATCGTAGGTTTTGGCGTTTGCTGCCCGAATCAGCGCAACCTTTCGTTTGCTGTAGGCGATACCGCCCTCGGTTTGGCGCAGCTCCCAACCACCGACAAAATCCGCGATGGTCTCCATCGGTCGAATCGTGGCTGACAGTGCAATACGCTGAAACTCTCCCGACAACGGCACCAAACGGTCGACAGCGGTGATCAGATGGGTACCGCGTTTGGAGGCTGCAACGGCGTGGATTTCATCGAGAATGACCGTCCTCAGCCCGGTCAGAAGACTGCGACCGCCCTTCGACGTCAGCAATATATTGAGACTCTCCGGGGTGGTGATCAGCACTTCCGGCGGTCGCCGCAACATACGTTGACGAACCGACTGCGGGGTGTCCCCGCTGCGGGTGAGCACCTGGATCCCTGGCGCCTCCTCCCCAGCGTCACGAAAACGCCGGTTTAACGCCTCCAGAGGGACCTTCAAGTTACGTCGAATATCCGTGTTGAGGGCGCGCAGCGGCGACACATACAGCACCCGCACCTGCCCGCTTTCCCAAGCGCCGGTGAGCAACTGATGCAGCGCCCACAAGAATGCCGTCAACGTCTTGCCGCTACCGGTGGGCGCCGAGATCAACACATGTTCACCGGCTGCGATCCGCGGCCACGATTGTGCCTGGACGTCGGTCGGCTGGCCAACCTCGTCGACGAACCAGCGGCGAATCAGTGGATGGAACGCAGCGAGAGTTTCATCGCGAGGGGCGGTCATGAGGCGGCCAAGCTCAACCTAGTTAGTTTTGCATCCAGAACCACTGTTTTCGAGTCAGTGAGGTCGCGCTGATGGAGCGAGCACAGGCGAGTATGTTTGAGCAGGACACAAGTAGCTAGCGAACAAAATATTGTAAACAAGGAAACTGGAAAACTCGACGCTGCCAAGGCGAGTTACGCAGCGCTGCGCGCAGCCCATCAGCGCGACCACATCAATTCACCCAGGGACCGTTCGGCTCGTCGTCGTCCGCTGGTGGCTTGACGATCTTCAGGCCGCTGCGACTGCGCATACGTTTGAGGCGAGCTTCCAGCAACATGCGCTCGATGCGCAGGCGGAGCTCGCGGAACGCGCGTCGCAAGCCACCACCGGTCAGAATTTGGTAAACGATGCCGACAGCAGCACAAATCCCGAGGAAGCCGGCAAAATCTTTGGTGGTCAGGAAACCCATGAAGGCGAAGAGAATTTCGAGGCCAAGAAACCATCGCGCTTTGATCGGCAGCACAAACATCAGCAGGATGGTGGCGTTGCCATAAACCGTCGCGAAAGCTGCGATCAGGACCGTCAGCACCATCCCCTGGCCACGCATCAGCGTGAACGCCATGGGACTGCTGAAACCGCTCAGATCCATCAGAATTTGAACCGCAACCGAGACCAGCGCGCCGGCCCCGAAGCCCCAAGCCAGCAGTAACCAGAACTGACGCTGCCCAAGAAAACGATAGACATCGCGGCCGAACCAGAAAATGATCAGCAGCGACAGCAGGAACCAGAGCGGCCCAGAAAGTTCAGCAACGAACGGATAGGTGACGAGCTGCCACAGAAAACCCTGCTGCCACACGTCTCGCGACAATTGGAACCACGACAACAGGTGGCGGGTGCCGTCGAAAAACTGCAGGGAATAGGTGACGAACAGAACAACGATCAGCGCCATGAGGTCCGGCGGCGGAGGGGCGGCACTGCCGCCACCAAATCCGATCGGTTGACGGGAGCCGGGTCGATTGCCGTTCATCGGTGTCCTATTCTGCGTTTGACGTTTGTCGCGTCAGCTGCCGGCATTGCCAGCAGTGTTGCCTTTGGTCAGCTCATCCCTTGGGATCTCGCCACTCTTCAGGGCCCCCTCGGGCAGGATGTCCATCAACTGTAGCTCGAAGATCAACATCCCCTGCGGCGCCCCTGGCCAGTTGCCGGCAGCCAAGTTGCCAGGGATCCACACCTGACGCTTTTCCCCCACCACCATGAGCTGGACGGCGTCCGAAAAGGGCTCCATCACCTTACTGAGGGGAAAGGCGGTTGGACGCCCCCGCACGGTCGTCGAATCGAAGGTTTTGCCGTCTGTCGTCCAACCGGTGTAGTGCAGCAGGACGGCGCGGTCCGGTCCAGGATGTTCTTCTCCCCAACCGGTCTCCAGCCGCTTCGAAAAGCCCCCGGAAAGGGTGCGCTCAGCGTCCGCCGGAGGTTTGGCAAGACTTTCGGGGGGATTGGCGATCTTCTGAATGGCCACCAACTCGACATCGAAGACCACATCGCCGGATGGGCCACTTTTGGGATTCTTCGGGCCGAGTTTGCCAGGGATCCAAAAACGGCGCTTCTCACCCTCGACCATCAGCTGCATGGCTTCGGCCCAGCCCGGGAACACGCTCTGAATTTCGAATACTGCTGGCTTCTCTTGGCCGTAGCTGCTCTGGAATTCGGCGCCGGCAGCTGTCCAGCCAGTGAAATGGACCGCGACCCGATCGTTCTTGTCGGCAAACCGAGTGCCGGCGCCCTCAGCGAGGACCTTCCACGACAAACCCGACGCTGATTTCTCCGCGTCGGCTGGCGGTGCTCCAACATCCTCGGGCACCTGCGGCTTCCCCTGGGCAAATGCGCCAGGGGCCAAGGACAACGTCAAGCCGGCCAACGTCAAACTGACCAACGTCAAGCGGACCAACATCAAACCGTGCAACTTCAAGACCTGACTGGCATTATTCATGATCTTGCAAACCTATCGTCTTTCTTTGGCTATGGGCAACCTGAGGTAACAGAGTGCCCCGTGGCAAGTATTGTGAGAGCTCCTGGCTCTCAAAAGCGATCTCGAAAGCATCCGTCCGCAGCAGATCCTGCGGAAACCCGCTCTGCAATCCACCCCGACGATCCAGCAGCCAGACACGATCAGCGGTGCGCAGCGCCAAGTCTAGATCGTGGGTCGAGAGCAAGACCGCGCTGTCAGCACCCGAGCGACGCACCAATCGGTTCAGCAGACTCATCACCTCGACTCTGCCGGGTAAATCGAGAAATGCGGTCGGTTCATCGAGAATCAAGACTTTGGGCTCCTGCGCCAAAGCGCGGGCAATCATCACTTTCTGGCGTTCACCGTCGGACAGCGCCGCGACATTACGTGGTGCGAGATGAGCGATCCCCACCAACTCCAGAGCTCGACGAATGGCTGCCTCGTCCTGCAAACGCAGCCTCCCCGCCCAGCCGGTATGTGGGTAACGCCCCAGCGCTACCAAATCATATGCAGAGAGCATGCCGGGCACGGCGCGCTCAGGCAAAACCACTCCGACCCGGCGCGCCAACTGACGCGCAGTCAGCGACTGCAAGCGGGCGCCGTTCAACTCAACCTGACCTTCGAGGGCTGGCTGCATGCCGGCTAGAGTGCGCAACAGGGTCGATTTACCGGCTCCGTTCGGACCCAGGACAGCCACCAGCTCGCCAGCTTCGAGATCAACCGCAATCCGCTTCAATAACACGCGGGGACGCCGACTACCATATCCGGTGGTCAGGTCAACGGCAGACAGCAGTGGTCCCTCGGCGGCGGATCGCTCGTTCATTGTGAGAAGCTGTCGTCGAGGGATCGACGCCTCAGGATGATCACCCCGATGATCGGGGCGCCGATCAACGCCGTCACCGCGTTGAGGGGCAAAACCGCCTGGCGGCCCGGCAACTGCGCCACCAGATCCGAGAGCAAAGCGACCGTCGCCCCAGCCAATGCTGAAGCTGGGATCAACACCCGATGATCAGCCACCCGAAACACGCCGCGCACCAGGTGCGGCACCGCGATGCCGAGAAAGCCGATCGGTCCACAGAACGCGGTGACGCCACCTGCTAGCAGCGCCGTGCTGATCAGAATCAGCCAACGAGCCGGGGTCACCGCCACTCCCATGGTGGCGGCGTAACTCTCCCCCAGAAGTAACGCGTTCAACGGCTTCGCGGCCAAGAACGCCAGGCTCAGCCCGACCACCAAGGTGGGCGCCAGTACCTGTAGTTGACTCCAGGTCACCCCGCCAAAACTGCCGAACGTCCAGGTGATGTAAGACTGGATACGCTCAGCCAGACTGAAATGGATCAGGACCGTCACAAGGGCGCTGGTTGCATAACCGAATAGAACTCCCAGGATCAGCAGCGTGAGGGTTGAAACCCGCCGCGCCGCGATCATCACCAACGCCAGCGCCGCCCCCGAGCCCAGGCTGGCGGCAGCCACCAGGCCAAAATCGCCCACCAACCCCAACCCCGCCAACAACTGAGACGCGCCGGCGCCGACCGTCAACAGCACAATCGCCACCCCCAGGCTCGCCCCAGCGCTGACGCCAAGCACGAACGGCCCCGCCAACGGATTGCGAAACAAGGTCTGCATCAGGAGACCACTGACTGCCAACGCGGCGCCCGCCAGGATCGCGGTGAGCGCTTTCGGCAACCGGATCCGCATCACGATCCCAGCCCAAGCTGGGTTGTCGACATCCCCGCCGGACAGAATGTGGACCACGTCGAGCCACGGTATCGCTACCGAGCCACCGGCCAGACTGGCCAGCAAACATGCCACCATGGCCAGTGTCAGCGCCAGCATGGGCACAGCTGAGCGAGACGAAGACGCTGGCGGCAGCAGATCAGATTTTTCACCGGGATGAGACATCGAGTCGGCGAGTCTACCTCGCTCCAACCCTCAGTTAGGACCGATTATCGAATCCAACGATGGGAGGAACGGCAAAAGCTCGATAAGCTCGACCCTCAATGTACATCCCAGCCGACAGCAAGCTCGAAGTCGCGAACCTCGGGCCTTGCCGAGTGCCCTACCCTCTGCGTCAACGACGTGAGCAGTTCACTTCCGACAGCAGGGTTCTGGTGTGTAACAAGACCGCGGAAATCGAACCCTTCGTTGGGCAGGGTCCCTTGCCAGCCTTCGAGGCCGCGGGGCCTCGCGCCGACATCTTTTTCGATCCTGCCGAGCTGACCTGCGGCATCGTCACCTGCGGCGGCTTGTGCCCTGGCCTCAACGACGTCATCCGCTCGCTTTTTCTCACTTTGCATCACGGCTACGGGGTCCGCCGCGTGTTGGGCTTTCGTTACGGATACAACGGCTTGACGCCGGATCCGCTCAGTAAACCGCTGCAGCTCGATGAAGCGACCGTCGAGGGCCTCAACCACAAGGGCGGGACCCTGCTCGGCTCCTCCCGCGGCAACCAAGACATCACCCAACTGGTCGATCAGCTGCAGCATCTCGGCGTCGGTATCTTGTTTGCGATCGGCGGTGATGGCACTCTGCGCGGCGCTCACGCGATCGCCGAAGAGGTCCGTCGCCGGGGCGCCGAGCTCAGCATCATCGGCATCCCCAAAACCATCGACAACGATCTGATGTGGACGCAGCGCACGTTCGGCTTCGCTACTGCCGTCGAAGAAGCACAGTCGGTGATCGATGCCGCTCACACCGAGGCACGAGCGGTGTGGCACGGCGTCGGCCTGGTCAAGCTGATGGGGCGCCATGCCGGCTTCATCGCCGCCCATGCCACCCTCGCCAGCGGTGACGTCAACTTCTGCCTGGTGCCGGAGGTG
>JAJCXQ010000270.1 GCA_029263355.1 Acidobacteriota bacterium
TTGATCTCGTCCGGCCCGAAGTCGAGCAACAGATCGAGATAGGTGGTTTCGAACAGCGTGTCGCGGGTGATCCGGTCGAGATGCTGCTTGGTCCAGGCCTCGAGATCAGTGATGCGCGAAGACCGGAAGCGCCCGAGGTCAACGAGGCTCATCATCAGCCGGTGATAAACCTCGATCTTGTCTTCACATTCACGCACGTCGCACGCCACGGGGTGCTCGATCGTCGGCGACGACGCGCTCAACTTGTCTCGCGAGGTCGATTCGAGACGCAGGAAGGCAAGCTGGCGACCGTAGGGTCGAAGGCGCCTATTGACCGCTTCGCGCAAGAGATCTTGGACCGCCCCAGTGAGCTCGTTGCAGAAGCTATGAAGGGTCGTCTTCGCCACCAGCTCCTCGCGGGCGACGCTCATGATCAACTTGCGAAGCCGGGGTAGCTGGTCGTGATAGAGACAGGCGTCGACTTTCTTTTCGGAATCAACCCGCAGTTCGGTGACGATCTTGAGACTGACTTCACGGTCATAATCCGAGAGGCGGATCGGAAAGTTGCCGGTATCGACTGGAAACGGCCGCAGCTTGGATTCGAGTTCCAGGCGCAAGTGAGGTATCAGCTCGGCACCGGTCTCTTGACGGGCACGCTGGGCCAGACTCTCGATCATCCTTGGCCGCAGTCTTTCGTACTCGAAACAAACATCGACGCCTTCCGCCTGCTGCTGACGCAAGAAGTCGTCGACCCAATCGGCGATTCGCTCGTTGAGCGCCGCAGCCGGATGATCGCCGTCCGCCAGAGCCAACGCTAGCCGCTTCTCGTTGCCGGCCGGGCAACTGACCTCATAGGAAATCGTCAGCGTCAACGATCGTCGGGTGCGGGGGCTCCGCAGCTTCAGATTGGGCCCGCGGGCCTCGGCATGGCGGCGATTCGAAATCTGAAAGAAACGCAGGTCGCGGCCAACGGCGAGCAGTGGCTTCTTGTCGAGGACCGTTTCGGCACGCAGATCGACGATCACCAGGCTGTGGTGGCGGCGGGCCGACTCGGGAAGCTTGGCCTTGGGCAGCCGACGGATGAGCTGGTCGAGTGGATACGTCTGAGTCATGGAAGTCCCTCGGCTCGAGTTGACGGTGAGCTCTCCTCGAAGTGCACCAGGCGCTGTCGCAGAGTCATCACTTTGCTCCGGCGCAGTCGCAGCTCGCGACGAAGAGCGCGATTCTTGGGCGGAGTCCAGGAAGCGAACTGTCCGTATTTCTTCTGCTGCGTTTGCAGACTTCGATAGATCCTTCGGCGCAGCGGTTTATCGAGGTGCCGCGAGACTGCATCCAGCAGTGCGTCGGCGACCCGATTCGCCTTCGGATCGGAGCCCCCTGGCTCCAGACCCTCGAGAATCAGAATCCATAGCTCGAGGATGCCGACAATGACGTGGGAACGGGCACTCTCGAGATCAGTGCTCTGGTCGAAGATCACGACCAAACCAGGATGAAATAGCCAACGCGCCAGCAGATTGAGGCGCTCGTCGGCAGTCTTGTCATTATCGGTAAGAGCGGCGAACAGTGGGTAGCGAGACGGCCACTGGCCGTACTTTTCGGCAGGAACCGCAGTCGCCGTTTGCCGGCAGTAATCGACAATGAAGCTAAGAGCGTAGCGGTTGGAAGGTGAATAGTTCTCGGCAAGCCGGTTCTCTTTCGGCAGCCAATCTTCGAGCGCCCCGAGAACTTCGTAAATACGCAAGCCGTTGTGGTGCACCAGTCGGTGTAGACCATTGTAGATCTGTGGCTTGATCTCCGCCCCTCCCTCGTCGATGAGCCGCTTGAGCCAAAAGAAAGGATCGAAATGCGGCGCTGAACGCAGCCGATAAGCAATTCTGAGCACCAGATCCAGAACCTCATTGTGTGTCAAGTGATGTGCGACGAGGGTCGCCAGGAAGTCGTGCACCGTGCGCTGCAGGCGCGGATGTTTCAGCATCTCTCGAATGAGGTCGGACAATCGGGTATAAAAGAAATCTCGCTGTTGACCTTTTTCGAGAGCTTCCAACAATCGTTGAAATTGCTCTGCCGGATCGTCGCTGGAAGACACTTCAACGCCCAGGTGTTCCCTCACCGAGAGCACGAACCGAATCATCCAGTTCGCGTCGTAATACTGCGGATCAGCAATGGTTCTCTCGACCGAGAGACAGATCAGGTTTCTCTGGACCGTCAACGGCGTCGCCGATTCGAACAGTAGTCCAGACTCCTGGAGCTTTCGAAATTGCCGTTGCAGAAACATCGGATGTCTCGCCTCCAGATGCCTCCGCAGTTCCTTTCTGAGATGAGGAAAGTCGAAGTCGATGATTTGATCGCCGCTACTCGATGACACCAGATGGAGACTGCAGCGATGTAGGACGTCGTCGCAATCCTCGTTCCAGATCTCTCTCAAGAGCCGCGGCTCAGGATCTTGAGCTTGTTTCTTTCTTTTCTTTTTCTTGGAGGCAACTTTCTCGACCGATTCAGCGGTGGCCGCCTCGCCGAGCAGTAGAGTGACAATGGAGCTCAGCTCCTGCGGACTGAGCTGTTTGAAATACGTCGCGACATAGAGAACGACACAGAGCACCGGATCGTCGACTCGAAACAAGTCGGTTGCTTTGACCGGTTGAATCTCCTCCAGAGAGCGAATCTCCTCCAGAGAGCCTGGCTCCGGTGCCCTGTTCTCGATCCCCTCTCGTTGCTCAACCGCTTCGCGGATGCCACCGGCGCCGTTCTTCGAGTAGCCCTGGATTCGCTCATAGAGATCGGCGTCGTTGCCGGGCTCACCCCAAAGCCCACCCTCATGCTGGCTCTGGATTTTGGCCTCCAGCTCCCTGGCTTCCTTCAGATCAAAATAGGCCTCTAGTAGATGTCGAAGAAACGGAACCGTAAAGATCTCGAAGGGAATGCGTTCCTTGAGCGTCCCACTCGGCACCCCCTCCATCAGCGTCGGCTCTACCGCGCAGATCAAGAACATCTCACGACCGGCGAGCAGTTGCCTGACCATCCCAGCGTGAAGAGGGCTGCACTGTAGCGAATCAAAGAAGATCTGTGATTGAATATCCACGAGTACCACAGTACCCGAATGTACGCACTTCTCGTCGATAAAATAATCTATTTGAATCTCTCGTTGCCTGTTACTGCCATCGAACGTCAACGCTCGTTTCTGATAGCTAATCAGGCCGGTATCATCAATGATCGAATAGGCAGCGCCGAGAGCAATCTCATGGTGTCGGCTACTCAAAAGTATGGCCCGGTCTTGTTTCAGCTTCTCCAAGATACCGCCACGTTCTTTCGAAAGGCCAAGGGCCGGTATTCTCGAAGTCCTGGGCGGCAAAGAATTTGTTGGGTCTACAGGATCGCTTGCGGATTCCGTCTCGGCCTCTTCGCCTTTGTATCCATAGTAATTGTAATTATTGACCTGCTTCACCTCGTCAAAAATATGCAACTGAGCGTCCTGGCCGTTCTTGACCTCCACTTTTGTTGTCGTCTTGGTGTCTGTCGGTCGTTCGGTTTTCTCTTCGCCGCGGCCCTGCGTCTCCCCGGCAACCTTAACCGTGTCTTTGTCAGTCTCCGCGGCCTGATCCGGGATCTCTGCCTCCACGGTCTTTTGATCTTTGTCTCCTGTCTCCTTGTCGTCCGGCGATGAGTCATCAGCGATCTTCTCCCGTACCTCCGGGCTTTCGCCGTTGCCATCGGCCACATCTGCTTTCGGTTGCTCCGCGGCCGGTGGCGCCTCTTTTCCATCGTCTTCTCTAGAGCTTCCTTCAACCGCTCCGGATCCGGGATCGCTACCGGCCGGAGGCGATTCATCGGTCACCAACTTGGGCTCGCCATCGCCGTTCTTCTCGCTACCGTCTACGGTTTCTCGTGCGCCTTCCTTCACCGCGACACCTTGCGCTTCGGCGGTTTCTTCGATCGCCGCCTCTTCGCTCGCGATCTCGGCAGCCTGCCCGGATTCGTCGGCCTGCCCATCCGGGGAAACCCGTCGATCTTCTGTCTCGAGCTCTTCTGCTTGATCAGTCGAGTCAGTCACCTCGTTCACAGCTCCTTCAGAATCCATCACTTTTCTTATAGTTGTTCACCTCACCGACGGGGCCGAGGAACATTTGCCCCTCGATCTTGTCGGCGCGAATGATCTGGTTGGCACGCTCTTCAGGTTCGGCCAGCGACCCTTCGGCAGCCCGCCGAGATCCCGTGCTATCGCGGTCAGTCTCTCCGCCGGGAGCATCAGGCGCCGATCGCGGGCTCCACAGCTGTCCGTCCTCGAGGCGCATGTACAGCATCGGACTGCTCCAATCGATCGCCTCGGGATCGGCAAGGTAGAGCTGGTGACGCGCTTCGTTGACCGCCTCATCGACGCAGGGTGTCTGGGCCAGTCGGCGGTAAAAGTACTGAGTGAAGCGAAAGGCCAGCTTCATGCTGATTGCGCGCCGCATGGCGATCACGGCCGGTACGTTTTGCATCACCAGGCTGCCGGCCAGACCGCTGAGACCGTCGTCTGCTGCCGAAGGCGCACCACCATGACAGGCGATGAGGGTGACGAGTTCGAGGTCTCGGAGGCCGAGGAGAATGCTGGCTAGAGCGGATTCGGTCGTCAGGCGGACCTGGTAATCCGAGTCTTCGAGCACGAGAGCCGACTCGCCCTGGCTTGGCAACGCGCCATGGCCGTAGATGTGCAGCAGGTGGTAGGCCTGGCTGCTCAACTGCTCCCGAAGCCTCTCAGGACTGACCGGGCGATGAAGAAAATCGATGCGTAGGCTATCGCTGAGACCAGCGAACAGCTCGTCGAGCTGACGTAGCGTCCCGTCGTAATCGATCGCCGCCATGCCATAGCGTTCGATGTCGGTCGGAGCCGCGATGGCACACAGCATTCTCGGCCGGGTCGGGGATGGGCCGAGAGCGTGAGGCCGCGAGATATAGCGGGAGAAGACGGTCTCAGGTGAACGACCGATCGCCAGATCCCGACCGTCGGTTAGAAGCTCCCAATGAAGGCTATGCAACGGAACCGGGGCCGCTCGCTCCACGAAGAGTCTCAATCGCAGGCGCTTCCGTTCTCTTCTCGAGCTGTCGAGCAGTGAGTAGATCCCCCTTCTGAGCTCGCTGCCGGAGGGGAAGGTTGCCTCAAACAGCGCCTGACCGTAACCCTGAAAGTCCTTGGAGTGTTCCAACTCTCGAAGCTGACGAGAGAGGTTTTCGTCGATGCAGACGGCATCGGCGTAGTCCTGTTGACCCGGACAGCGCAGAGTCGCGCGGCTACCGCTGATCAGTTGAAGCTCGACGTTGAGGTATTCGTGTTGTGGCATTCGTCAACCTGCGGTGCAATCAAGTACAGATCTCGATAGAACTCTCATAGGCAACTCCTCGCTGCCACCCGGCGACACAGACCTTCTGTGGCCTGGGATTTGACTCTCTATCAACGGACCGACAGACGCACCGCCGGGTCGCCGAGGACAACGTACGACCTGGCATCGTTGTTGGCGGTCCACATGCCAGAAATGCTCATAAAATCGGTCTTCCAGCCGTAGTTCGCTCGTTCGACCTCAGAGCTCAGATCCGAAGATAGCTCGGCATAGCGCGAATTGAAGTACTCCATGGCAGCTCCGATGGGGTAGCCGTCGAAGAGGCTGCCGATAGCGCTAGTAAATACGCCGAGCTGTTGCGGTGCGTCTTTCCAATCGAAGGAATAGCTCCAAGCCCGCTCAATGTGCCCGACGACCGCAAGGGCACCGCCGCGGGGATGCGACAATAGGCGCATCGGCAGACGCGAGACGAAACTCTCCGGCGCGATCTGATGGCGGGCGGACTCGCGATGCGCGTAGTCGTCGAATTTTGGCGTACCGGCGCCATAGCAGGCAAAATGGAAAGCGATAAGACTCTTCAGATTGGCGTCTTCACCGACATCTTCCGCTGCGAAGTAATGATCCTCGGGAATAGATTGTCGCCAGCGGCGTGGCCCCGGCCATTCCTGACACAGGAGAGCTCCCTGATGGGGCAACAATCGCGGATCGTCCATCTCGAATCCCATGCCGTGGCTGGCGGTGAAGAGCAGTGCCGGAGTCGAATCCCCGCCCATCAGGCGACTCAGATTCGCCTTGGTCGCGCGCTCCTTGGCGAGGATCTCGAAGGCCCAAGGCTTGCAATCTGGAGGCAGAAGCTCACCTTTAGCGCCCCAGGCTTTGTCTAACCGAGCGGCGAGCGGCCGCACGAGGTTACGCAAACTGCGCCCGGTAGCGCGGTCGTCCGAGTTCGCGGCGCCGAAGAGAGCCATGCGTCGTTCTCTCTGGGGGGCTCCTTTCTCCGCCTCGACGAC
>JAJCXQ010000271.1 GCA_029263355.1 Acidobacteriota bacterium
AGCTGCCGACGGTCGAGGGCACGCTGCGCGAGCTGCGCACCATCGTCGCCCTCGCCGAGCCGACGGCGGCGATCTTCCGCACTAACCACGCCTCCAACTACCTGCCGCTGTCCGGCCGTCTGCCCCGCGACCGGGAACGGATCGTGGCAGCAGTCGACAGTGCTTTGGCTGGCGAGGTGGCGCTGCGGCCGGAGTGGGCGCGCGGACTTTGAGCGGGCTCGGGTGACCGGGCCAGATCGAGACAAGCGCCAGCTCGGAGACTCTGGTTCGGACGCACCAGCACGTCGAGTAAGCCAGGTACCCGTCCGCCCACCCAAGAGCCTCGAGTTCGCGCCTTCCCCCTGTCAAACCGCTTCAAACTAAACGGTGAAGATCAAGACACTCAACTCCTCGAACCATCAACCAACGACACGTCCTAAGCCACGGAACAGGTCGCATCGAGGCTCGACAACACATCTCGAGCCCTCATCGACGCGTGATCTCCTGGCAACAACGCGACTTTCGAGGGCGAGTAAACCCGTTTCTAGCTCGAGGATGTGACACTCGAGCGTGACCAGGCTGAATCAAGGCTCGGAGAGACGCCCGCCGACGGCCGTGGCGCCAACGCGAGGCTCGTTCGCACGAAGGATCTGAGCGCAAGCGTTAGCCGTACGCTCGAAGCGCCCAAAAAACCGTGCCAAGCACTTTTCAACCGGGGTAAGGCCCGCGCAGCAAGTCAGCGATCTGCCAGATCAAGTTGGCGAAGTAACTATGGTCAGGCATCGATGATGCTTGCCTTCCTCCGGGATGGTCATCGCGATTTCCTTTGATTGCAGGCGTGACCCGGATTCTATCTGGAGTCCGGCGTTCACAGGCGTCGACGGTGAAAAGGCCCGGCCACTCGTCACCGAACACGCTCGCCATCGGCAAGTTGTGAGTGTAGACGGCAAGCAGACGCAGGAATGGACTTTTTAGTTGGTAACACTGCCTCAGGAGGATCAGATGGTCACTGTCAACATCCACAAGACGCAGGTCTGAAGGCGCCTCATGTTTTAGGATGCCTCCCTGCCCGTCCTCAACGCCCGCTCTACACGTTCGAATTGCCCCCCTAAAACCGGTAGCGACTACGAAGTCACGAGCGACGACGAAGTCGCGACTGTCCCCGAAGTTGTGAGCGCTAGCGATCGCGTGCTGGCGGAGGCGTTTCGAAATCACACCAGCAACCTCCAGATCGAAGCGCCGGCAAGGTCTTCAAAGTCCTGCGAGACGACAACGACGGCAGCCGTCATCAGAGATTCATCTTGGAGCTAGGAGCGGGCCAATCCCTGCTCGTTGCGCACAACATCGACTTGGCCCCAAGGATTCCATCCCTCGAAGTGGGCGACACGGTCGCCTTCTATGGTGAATACGAATGGAATTCGAAAGGCGGCGTCATGCACTGGACTCATCACGATCCCGGAGGTCGACACATCAATGGTTGGCTGAAGCACCGGAGCCGCATGTATCAATGAGTTGTCGCGGGGTTTGGCGGTGGTAAAACGCTTCAAGCTCTCTCACGCTCAGATTCAGATGGCTGGTGAGCTCGGTCTGCACCACCACTGGCACTGGCACCACAACGCAGAGACCAGACCGCTGGCAGAACGCAGGTCGACAGCTCCGAGACCATCAACTTCGTCTCACAACTCCGCGATGAGCTCGTCGATCTCCCAGGGGCGACGGAAACGGACAGTGACACCGTCAACTTCTGTGTCGAGCCTCAGCGCAGCATTGAGGACGCCGAAGACCGCCGGGCGATAGGCCTCCATGAAGCTGCGAGCCCCTCGCGACACGGTGGGCCGTTGCAACGGCCCCGCCTTGACTTCGATCGCCAGCAACCGTTGCTGCCGACGCACCACGAAGTCGACCTCGGCTTGCCCCTTCGAACGCCAGTAGAAGACTTCGTCGAGAAGGTGCAGCCGTTTCCTCAGCTCACTGAAGACGGCGTTCTCCCACAAAGCGCCCTTGTCGGCACGACTGGAGGTGGCGCCGAAACCGCCGAAGATCGCGTTGCGCAGACCGTTGTCGAGGAAGTAGACCTTGGGGCTCCCCGTGACCTCGGCACGCTTGCCACCCGCGAAGGGTGGTAAGAGGTGTAGGAGGTGCGCCTCCCCTGCGATGGCGAGGTAACGCGACACGGCGGTACGCGAAGCTTGGGCCAAGGCAGCCCAACTCGACACATTGACCAGGTTGCCGATGTCGGCAGCTGCCAGCTCCAGGAGTCTACGGAAGACCCGTGGCCTTTCGATGGTATGGAGATCGGAGGTGTCTTTGAGAGCAAAAGCCTCGACCAGGTGATGCAAGACCACCCGGGGATCGTCGGCGAGCCAAGCGTCGGGATAACCTCCGCTCACCAATAAGCGCTCCCAGAGCTCACCCAGCCGCAACTCCTGGATCGCGGGGGCGAGTCCTGCGGGGAGAGTTGCTGCAACTTCCTCGAGCGAGAAAGGCAGTAGCAAGGTCCGGCGGGCGCGACCCGCTAGCGATTCCCGCGTTTTTGCCTTCAGGGTGAACGAAGCACTACCGGTGACCACAATCCGACGCCCAGGCTCCATGTCGACCAGACCCTTGATGAGCAGCGGGGCCTCGGGTAGGTGCTGGACCTCCTCGATCAACAAGATCGTCGAGGCGTCCATGACATCGCGCAGCGCGTCCAACGTCAAGGCGGGCGAGGAGCCTAGCTCACGAATGCGAGGCTCCTCGGCGGCGAGCAAGAGCAGCGGCTCGGAGCGGTGCGACAGCACTTCGCGGATCCAAGTCGACTTACCCGCCTGCCTGGGTCCCACCACCAGCTCTGCCCGTCCGGGCTGGAGCTCCATCTCCCGCTTTCTCGGCACGAAGGGTGAAGGCAGCTGGGACGAGATCAGCGCCTGCTGCATTTGCGGCTGATCCAGCCACGGGTTGTGAGCGCGGAGGGTTGCCAGAAGAGCAGAGTCCATCTCAAGAGGCTAATGGAAAACAATTAGCCCGGTCAATTGCATTTCAGCGATGCAATGAACCCTACTCATTGTCTTTTCAGGAGACAATGGGTAGGGCTTGACGCGCTTCGCTCACCCCTCCCCGAGGGCGCCTCCGACGGACAACAGGTGCTGTGGATCAAATTGTTTGATCGCGCGACGACTACGAATGGCTTCCAAGGTGTTCAAGTCTTGTACTCCATAGTTGCATTATCACTCCCGACGGACCGCTGCTTCCGCTTCGATCTCTACCTGCCAACGCGGCTCCAGCAGCTCCTTGATCAACGCCAATCGTCGCGGCCGGATCGTCAGCCACGAAACACTCGCTGCCAACTGGTCTATCTGCCTGACACAGGTACTCTACCAGGCGATGTCGTCGAACGAGGCCCGGCAACACATTTCGACGTTTGCCGAGTCGCCAGGCGAGGCCGCCCGGTGGCGAGGTGTCGACAGGTAGGCCGTTGGCGGCGCCAGCCAGGTAGAACCCCGGGCGTGACGGGGCGGCGGCGAGGACGTTGATCTGGAGCCGTTCGAGGTCGGCCCCCGCAACCTGCCAAGGTGTGCCGCGCGGACGTCACGCGGCACACCAGGACGCAATGGGGGTGCTATCTCAGGCGTCTAGTGGCCGATTCTCTTCGACGTTCCGTGGCCGGTATTCGTCGACGGATTATGGCAATAGAGGCAAGCCTGAGGTGGGGTCGGCGCCGAGGCGGGCGGGAACGAACACGTCGCAGGCTCGGTGTAGATGTAGCTCGGGATGGGGCCGAAGCTCGGGGGCTCCTCCCAGTGAAAATAGTCGGCCAGACACAGGCCGGTACCGATGGTGATGTCGGCACGAGTCTGCAGGAAAACGATGGGTTCCGGAGGCTCTGCCACGGTGTACCACATCCAGAACAAGGTGTCGCCAGAATAGTCAGCCAATGGACAACTGACAATCTGAGTCTTGCGATTTGGGCTCAGACCCGGTGTGCCGTCGAGCACACCCATGCAGGTGCACCCACCGCGTTGTCCCCAGTCCGGGTGAGGCGCGCCAGGGATCGACGTATGCGGTCCTTCGCCACAGCCGTCGGGCACCTGGGGGAACGGGGAACTGGCCACGTAGTCGACACCCCAGCTGCTCTGATTGAGCAGGAGGGCATCCGAAAAGACAGGCGTTTGGACCGAGTTGACCTCCTCGATTTTATGCAGACGGGTGCGCAGATTGGGACCCGCCGGATCGTAGTACACCGAGGTCACCAGAGGCTTGGGCGTCGCGAACTTGGCGGCGGTCGAGAAAGAGGTCATATAAACTTGCTGTGGCCAATGAGGCGGTTCGATGTCCGGCCCACCACATGCCTGATAGCTCAAACCAGGGATCAGATCGCTCACCGATCTGGGGTGCCCGCGACGGGGCTTCTGCTCCCGCTCTCGCAGCATGATCCTGTCTTCCGGGGTGACGATCGGCAAGCCCCGGGTTGCTTGGCACCTGGCAATCAAGGACCCGAGGTCCGTTTGGGCAACTGGCTCGAAACTATAAAAATTCGTAAACGCGTACTCGGAGATGATCGCCGGCAACCCGGCGTGGTCGGCCCAAAAGAACGTCCGTGTCGGGTAGCCGTTCTGGTCGAACCAAAACCAGTCGCCAGCCTGACCTTCAGCGCCTCTGTCTTGAATCGGCGAGGGTTGCTTCCACCAGTTGACCAGAGGGCCGGTGTGGATCGTCGGCGCGGTGCGCTGGGTCCCGACGCAGACCGCGCTGCCGTCTTGCCAGACACGACCTGGAACCACCAAGTTTTGCCCCCAATCGGCGACACACGTTGGATCGTCCCAGGGACCATCCAGAAGCCACGTTTGGTCGTGAGTGATCAGAAGATCGACGACGTTGGTCGAGCCGACCTGGTAGACGGCAGCCCGCATCGCTTCCACCGTCGAGTCGTAGACCAGATGCCCGACGCGCAAGGACGCTCCAAGAGGGAAGGTCCCATGGTAGAGGTAAGGAGACATCAACGTGACGGCTTCCCACTTCTCCGGCAGCGGCACCGGGGTTCTCTGGGCACATGCCGGCATTGTTGGCAAGTCCGGCTCCGGGTAATTGGGAAACTGCGCGCTGGCGCTGGTCGCGCTGGCCAGCATCAGAATCGCCAACGCGATCCACGGCGTTTTACCGAGAAAGGGTTTCTCAGCAAGATCGCGCTTCAAGGTCTGTCTCGTCTGGATCATTCTCGATTCCTCCACTCCTACTGTTGCAATGTAACGCCCACCGAAAACCGACCGGTTTCAGGGCGCAGGGATCAGACGCTTCGTCTCGCTTGGCGACGAGCCCAGAACGGGGCTCGGGGCCAGCGTTGCTCCAAATCGTAAAGATGGTTGCGAAGGCGCAAATAGTCCGCGAATCGATCGGCCACCGAGGTCGCGTACCGTTCGAGCTTTCGACTCTTGCCGCTCAATCCGTCGGCTATGGCGTGTCCTGCTTCCAGACCTTCGAGCAAGGATTTGTAGATGCCCTGAGACGAGATTGGATCGTAGGCCGAGGCCGCGTCGCCGACCGCCAACCAGTTGGGACCCGATGGACGATCGAGAACGAACGAGGCTGCCGTTCTCACATAGAGGGACTCCGTGGCCTGCTCACAATCCGCCAGATGACCCGCCAGATGACGCGTTCGATTGAGCCACAGGCGCCAGGACTCGGGTTGATGCAGGGCTTTCGTCTTGAGCGAGTCCGAATCGCCGGCAACGGCCACGGCGACGCGTCCGGCCGGCAGCATGGCCGAATACCACCAACCATATTCGACCGCCTCGAGCCAGGTGAGGCGCGAGAAAGCATCACGGGTTCGGTTGAAAAAGGCCGCCACGTAGCTCAGGCGATCATGACAGCGCCGAACCGCTCCCAGAGACCGCGCCAGTCGCGCGGTGCTGCCGGTGGCGTCGACGATGAAACGCGCCTGAATTTCGGTTGGACCCTCGACCCCCTCGAGCCGGATTCGGAACCCTTGTTTCCCTTGGGATTCGATCGCCCGGCAACGAGTATGCAAGAAGACAACCGCGCCGGCGGCCGCCGCGGTCCGCGCCAGGAAAGCATCGAAGCGCCGCCGGTCCAGGTGCCAGCCGTGGCCGTGGGGGTTGTAGAGGAAATCGTTGTACCCCATCTCGTCGCTGCCCCATGCCGAGCAGCTCCCCAGAGCGGGTTCGTGGCCCTCGGAAAGGAAGGCTCGCCACACCCCGAGAGATTCCAAGAGTTGACGGGTCTCCGGCGGAATCGATTCGCCGAGACGCACTGCCTGGTAGTCTTGCGCCTCGACCAAGAGGACATCGGGGACTCCAAGTCGACACAGGGTCAGGGCCGTGGCGCTCCCCGCCGGGCCGCCACCGATCACCGCCACCCCGTAGGGCCGGTGGCGCTGCGGGTCACGAATCAAGGTTTTTCGAGTACATCGGCCAAGGGGCTATTTCCGGCTCGTCGAGGAGACTTTCCACTTCCAAAAATTGCGCGGGGCTGAAGCTCACATCCTCGACGATCGCACTGCCTTGCATCACAAAGCCGATTCGAAACCAATTCAAGACAATGTCGATCTGCTCGGCATATCTGCCCGCCTGGCTGGGGTCGTCGGAATAGGTACCCGGCCCGCGAACCGAATAACGGAAGGGCCCAAGCTTGCCGTCGCGGACCTCGCTCGCCTTGTGAACGGTCGTCGGCCGTTGCGCCGGCCAGGCCCAATAGAGAGTCTTCAGGTTGCGGGGATTGGGCTCCGGGTTGTGGGTCGCGCAGGCGTTGAAATCCGTATGCCACGGCACGGCCATGAACTTCGAGATGTCGCCGGGCTGAAGGGGCGCAGCGATCACTCCGCCAGGCGGTGGGTGAAAGGGCACGTAGCCCATATCCAAGAAGGGTTGACTCGCCTGAACCTTGGAGTAGTCGAGCTCTTCTCCTCGGATACGAAAAGGACCGGCGCCAGTCTGCCGCCAATTCGCTTGATAAAGCTCCGGGTCCTTGACGATGAAGGTCATTTCGAGGCCGGGGCCGAAGTCACCGCCGACACAATTGTAAAGCGCCGCCTGATCCAGCATTTCACCCGGCCCGAGAGGCGGTCCCGGCTGACGGATGAAGAGCCCCTTGTTCCATTGGTCGAGAACAAAGTACTGCGTCAATGTTACGCTCAGGAACGCCTGCCCCGGATCTCCAGCGGAGAGCGGCATAAACGGAGGCCCAATCACCGACATCGCGGGGTTGTTCGGATTCCGGATGTAGGTCAGGCCGGTGAGGATCGTATCGGCCGGGTCATCGGACGCGCGAATCGCGCCCACGGCATCATGGGCCTGAATGGCTCGGCCGGGAAGATTGGCGGTCCAACGCTGCAATGAGACCGCTCGGAAGAGCGGCGCCAACGCATCTTCGAAATAGGGTTTGTAATCGTTACGAAAACGGCTGCGGTGAATCTCCGGGCAAAGGTCGAGCTCGCGAATCCAGGTGTCGTAGATCTGATCCCAGAGCGTCACGACGTTGGAGATCTGCGGCGCGAACGATGGATCACAGACGACCACCCAGCCGCCGTGGACCGACTGCACGGTGCCGTCGTCGAAGACCAGCATGGCGGTGACCGGACCGTCACCAGAATCGTCGAACCAGCCTTCTTCGTTGACATTGGCGACGTTGCCAGGAGGAGGGATCGCTCCGTTGAGGAGGGGATAGGGTTTGCCATCAGATCGCACGCGGCCACAGGCCTTGCCGAAGCCGCCGGCGACCACCAATCGCCCCGAGTCGTCGGTGCGCAGATCTCCCAGGGAGTCAATCGGCCCGACCGGCGTATAGAGTTGGGAATAGCTATCGTCCGGGAAAGATTTTGGATACGACGGCAACGCTTCGATTTCAGCGTCAGTTGTCAGAAATGAGGCGACCGTCGCCTTGTCAAAACGGACCGTATGCTGATCCGAACCGCGAAGCGTTCGCGGACCGGGGTCGATCATCAGTTTTCTCAGACGCGCTGCGTTGTCGGGATCCGTACCTTCCGAAATATTACGCAGGTGGAGCTGGGAAGCGTTGCTCCGTTCATACACCGCCAGGCCGAGATCTCCGTTCATCTGATAGGCGGCTGCCTTCTTGTTGGCGAGATGCACGGCCCACAAGATTTCGACCACTGTTTTGTCGCCGATCTGGCAGCCGATGGTGACTTCTTCTCCTTCGCCGCTGCGATACTCGCAAGACGCTTGGTTGGAATAACGATAGATCTTGAAGCGCGCGGCTTGTCGCTTCATGGCGCCGGAGCGATCCCGTAACTCTTTGCTGGTGATCGGCTCCGATTCGGTGCCTGGTCGAATGGGGAGCCCACCCACGACACCGTCGCGGTTGCCGAGCCCCGCCATCGTCTCGGGTCCGAGGTAGAATTCCTCGCTGTTGCCAACCCGGGCAATACCGATCGCGGGATGAATCCGGAAAACGTTGTCCACAAGCTCCGACATCGTTGATCTCCTCGAGCTGTTTTCGTGGAGCTATGAAAATTTTGGAATGGCCCCGTTCTGCCAACAGGTCAGAACATCGCCACCCAACTTCGCCATGAGAGAACCAAAGCGGAGGCTCCCGCCACCGCTGAACAGGTCCTCGAGAACCCTGCGGAAAGCCACAAAGTCTTCTTGAAGACGCTCTTGAGCGAGATAACCCGGGCTTCCGGCGGGTGGATCCGGAACGCCATCGTAGGTCGCTGGGCGGCGGCTGGATTCACGGATGGCCATGAACTTGCGGAAGTGAGGCCAGCTCTCCTCGAAACCATCCGCGGTATTGCGGGACGCTTCCGGAATGTCCGCATCACCCTGAGTTTGCCCTTCACCTTGATCCGTGATCACGTCGACCAAGCTCAGCGCTTGACGCAGCCCAGCGTCGCCGTCGAGGGTGACGGTCTGCTGCGAGAGATCCACGAAAAACTGGCGGAAGAAATCGAGCTGACGCACTCCCCCAAGCAGATGGCCCCGCAATTCGGTCATGCCCACCCGCAGGGCGGTATACAGCTCGCCGATCGATCCGTATTCCTCAACCCGCGGTCGGAGGTCGGGGGTGCGCTGAGTATCCCACTCGGGATACTCGATCAAGCACATGGTGTTGATGCGCTCCTCATCCAACGGACCGAGCTCGGCGCTATAGGGACTAAACCTTTTTGTCGGATTGGGTTCATCCAGCCGGAAGCAGAGATGCGGAACATTCTTGCCAATATATCGAGGTGCCCCGACTGTCGGAATCTGTCCGTAGGCATTCGAAAGGTTGCCAGCCAGCTGGGCGTGCAACATCTCCTCGTAGACCACCGATTGAATCAATTGGTAGGCGTCGTCACTCGGATCCTTGATGGAATACATCGCGGTGAGGTAATAGGGGATGGTCCAGATCTCCAAGTCCACGGCGCTTTGGAGATGCACATGTAACGCATCCAGGTCCCAACTCGGAAAAACAGACCTCTCTTCTCTCCCCACGAGACTCTCCCTCATGCGTCACGACGCGGATAGACGTCCTTGGTTAGCCTAACCAGCCGAGTCTCAACTCGGCTTGTCCGCAATCTAGAGTACGTTGCTCGCGAGCGAGCTACTTACTCCGCACATAAGAAAAATGTACCCAAAATAATAGCGATCTAAGGGAAAAAGTCAAATGTTTTTTTAGAGAGGCCAGCAGTCTCTGTGCGGGGAGAGGGTTGACGAGAGGGTCACGCCCCTTCAAGAAAACGCCCCCGGACGCAACTGACACGCCAGGGTCCAAAGGATGCCTGGCATCGTTGCGGCTGGGCGGTCTCCCAGCTCCTTGCGCGTGGCCATGCTGATACGTCTCCCCATCGGTGCCTCCCGCGAGCCCAGTTCTCCAACGTCTACCTGACGCGCTAGCTGACTCCGTCGATACCCTGAGTCTTCTTCGACTTCGGCGCTCTCGAAGCGTTTGCAAATACCCCTCGACGAGCCATGTCGGACCACTTGTGCGTTTGCACATCACCTCGACGAGTCTCGCCGAGACGATGTGACATGTGCGAATCCGCAGGCAGAGGCACGGCTATCCCACCAGGGCGACCGCTCGTCGACGATTCCCGACAGCTTGTCCCAAGCCTCATCTAATTCTTGACTGCCTATATGTTGCGGCAGTATGGTATGTACAGTGGTTTTGCGCAAACCCCGTTTCTGAGTCCGCTCACCTCCGCGACCTAGCGGTTGCGGGAGACAACAATGAAAAGGAGGTTGCTGTATGTTGAAGAGAGGTGTGTTCTCGCTCGCGCTCGTGCTGCTGGTGGCCACGGTGGCACTCGGCCCGGCGGTGCCGGAGACCGATGCCCAGGGCTTCTATCTGGCAAATGTCTGGATTCCTTGTGATGACGGCCACTCGTGCTGCCAGAGGGTCTGTGAGCTCAGCACGTACAACGACTGCGGCGCGTTTACTCAGTGCAATTGCTGACATTCCTGAGCCTCTTTGGCTCGGTGCGGACGAGGGTTGCCGGCAGGCGACCCTCGTCCCGTTCCGCCCGCTTGCGAGACGCTGAAGGGTCTTCGAGAGCGGCTTGGTGCGTCGGTCCAGGCTCGATTCTGCCACTTGTGGCCTCGATGCTGGCCGGCGGCTGTCAGCAGGCGCCCGAGACGCGCCAGGTGAGGCCCGAGGTGGTGGCGCTGGAGTCACAGCAGCTCTCGGCGTGGGGCGACTACGAACGACTCGTTGCCCTCGAAACACGACCGGATGTCTTGCTCGGTACGGTGGATGTCATCAAGATCGACCCGGAGAGCGGCGAGCTGCTGGTGGGCGATTTCAGATCCAGCAAACGCGCCTATCGCTTCGACCGCGACGGTCGGTTCCTGGCGATGTATGGTGAT
The DNA here is from genome assembly GCA_029263355.1 of Acidobacteriota bacterium. Lineage (GTDB taxonomy): Bacteria > Acidobacteriota > Thermoanaerobaculia > Multivoradales > J023 > JAAELT01. The sequence continues at coordinate 10,776 of JAJCXQ010000271.1, forward strand.
CCCGCATCGGAAAACTCACCTTACTTCTACCTCTCGGACGTCGCTCGCATGCCCGACGATCGGATTCTGATCGTCGCCGGCAATCGCGGCCTCGTCTTCGAGCTCGACGGTGAGCTGGTCGACACGGTTTTTTTCGAATTTGCCCCCGACGAGATCCTCACCCACGGCGACCGAATCTACATTCGCGGCCACAGCAAGGGCCGCAAGATACTCGAGCAATCCGTTCATATTTTCGATTCGAGCCTGAAGCAGCGCGGCAGCTTTCACGCCTACGACCCGCGGCGCGATCTCTTCGGCTTTCAACCGAAACGCAGCCTAGGCAGCGCGCAAGGGCGGATCTACGTCACTGACTATTACGACTACCGCGTCACCGCCTACGACCCGGACGGCAACCCGCTGGCGGTCTTCGAGTTCGACAACCACAACGCCGAGCTGGCGTCTCTGTGGCAACGCGACCGCACCGAGTTGACGTCCGATGATCGGACGACGCTGGTGCAAGGCGTACATCGTATCCAAACGCTACTGGGCTTCGGGGACGGCCTCTACATGTTCGAGTCGAATCTGAAACGCGGCATCCTGCGTTACTCGATGTTCAGCCCCGAGCGCGACACGCTCTATCAATACCCCAATCTCAAGCTCGTGTTCACCGGCGAGGGCGACGGTGACTACTTCGCGATCGACAAGATCGCCGGCTCTTATGATCGCGGCTTGCTGGGTATCGTCGACGACCCCGAGCGCATCGAGCGTTATCGCGACCGCTATCCGATCCTCGAAGGGGTCGAGTACGAGGTCACCGAAAACCCCATCGTGCTGTTCTTCAAACTGAAATTTCCCGAGGGAGCCGCCGCGTGAGCACGCAACGATCCGAACGCTGGCAGTGGGCGGGACTGACCCTGATGCTGGTTGTCCTGTGTGGCTGGAACATCACTCAGAGTTATGGCCTGAAGCAAGACGTCGCCGACCAGACGCTGGCGACAGATCAGATGCGCTCGAGCGCCGTCGCCCAGCTCGAGACGATGATGAAGAGCCAAACTGCCGCTACCGAGCAAGAGGGCAAAATCTTGCAATGGCCGGAGGGCATGGAGAGGATCATCGGCGAGTCCGAGCCGGTCGATTTCGCCGGCCACAGTTTCTCCGGTCATAGTTTCGCTGGCCATAGTGTAGTGCTCTACTTTAGCGAGCTGAGCTGCAACACCTGCCTCGATAGCGAGACGCAGTTCATCAACAGCCTGGTGGAAGTCACCGGCGGCGACGGTGTGCGGATCGTCGCCCACGCCACCAACCCACGCTACGTCCGCAATTATGCACGCCTCAACGCCGTCCAATCGCCACTCTACTTCGACGAAGACAACCGCTTCGGTGAGCTCAACAAGGTCACCGAGACCCCGATGCTCTTTCTCCTCAACGACCGCGGCGAGGTGGTCTCAGCCCACTATCCCCTGCCGGAGAATCCGGAGTGGTCGGAAGCCTTCCACAACCAGATTCTGCGGATGTTCCAACTTATTTGACGGTCATCCCAGCCTTGATCAACTCCAACCGCAAGGTCCCGGAGTCGACGAGGCCAACGTGGGAGTAGGTGATCTCCCCCGCGCGATCGACGACCAGGATCGTCGGCAGACCGATGAGTCGATACCGCTCCATGAGTTGATCGCCCTCATCCAGCAACACCGGATAGGGAAACGGCGTTTTCTCGAGGTAGGGGCTGATCTTTGCTGCGCTCTCGCCGACGTTGATCGCCAGGAATTGCACGTCGTCCGGGTCGACCTCGTGGAAGAGCTTGTCGAGCATTTTGGCCTGGACCCGGCAAGGAGCACACCAGGTCGCCCAGAACTCCGCCACCACCACCTTGCCGGCAAAATCGGGCGGGCCGACACTGTTGCCGTCCAGATCCGGTAAACGAAAATCCGCCGTCGTGGGGGCTGCTGTCTCCTGGGACGCTGTCTCCTGGGACGTCGTCTCCGCGGTTGCAGGCTCTGGGGATGCCGTCGCCTCGTCCGACGTGGCGGTCGAAGCATCGCAACCAAGCATCACAAGCCCGATCAGCGCCACGAAGGTCACGAGGCGGACCGGGATGTGCACCTGCTGTGTCTGTCGTTGAGCCATATGTTCGGTTCGAGCCTGCGGCTTGCCCGGAAAGGTTGTCAGTGACCGCCGGTACGCCCTGGCCGGATCCCCAACGACCACGCTGATGTATCGCCGGATTCGAAGCCATCGGCGAAGATCGGCACTGCAAACCTTCGGCCGAAGACGCCTGAGCGGTCTCCGTCCTGCTCCTCGCTGATCCACGTCGCGACGAATTCCCCGTGCCGGCCGACGGCGAGCGCGGGACTCGATTGAGCGTCGGTGGTATAGCTGTTGACCTGAAACTCGCCGCCCATGAAGTTACCGGACGTGTCGAACAGCTGACCGAAGATGCCGGTACTATCGCCGTCTTGGAATGGGCTCCGCCAGGCGACGACGAAGTCTCCGCCGTCGAAGCCGGCCACCGACGGGATGGTCTGGGCGAGCGTCGTGGTGGTGTTGACCTGGATCTCGTCACCGACGGTGGTTCCCGCCGCATCGAACCTTTGGGCGACGATGCCGCCGAGGGATCCGTCGATGTATTCGTCGGCCCATGCCACGACGAAGCCGTCACCGACGGCAGCAACCTCGGGAAACCTTTGATAGCCGAGGATCGTCGTGTTGACTTGAAACTCGCCGCCGAGAAACTGCCCCGCGGAGTCGAGTCGCTGGCCGAAGACGCCTTGCCCGTTTCCGTCTGCACCGCCGTAGTCCGTCCACACCACGACAAAGTCGCCACCAGCGAGGGTCGCCACTTCCGAATCTCGTTGATTGGAAATCGTCGTGGTATTGACCTGGACCTCGCCACCGGTCGGCGCTCCCGCAGAGTCAAACCGTCGCAGGAAGATGCCGCTGGCGCTGCCGTCCTGACCACTGGATTCCCAGACCACAACGAAGCCACCGCCGTCGGCAGCATCCGCCGAGGGGTATCCTTGAAGCCCGGTGGTGAAGGTGTTGATCTCGAAGCTCGCCCCCAGACGCACGCCAGCGGAATCGAAACGCTGGCCGGACACTCCCAGGTCGTCGGTCGCGGAAGACCCCATCCATGCCACCACGAAATCACCGCCGCCCTCGACGGCCACTGCCGGAAGCCGCTGCCCGCCGGTGGTGTAGCTGTTGACCAGGACCTCGGTGTCGAATGCCTGACCGGCAGAGTCGAAACGTCGGCTGAAGACGCCGGTGCCGTCACCGTCCTGGCCGCTGTAGTCGACCCAGACGACGACGAACTCGCCACTGGAATCGACCGCCAGGGCGGCCGCTGTTTGATACGAGGTGGTGCTGTTATTGACCTGGAAATCTTCGCCCAGGGGAATCACCGGCTGAGCCGCAGCGCCGGTGACTAGGACCAACGCCGACGCGATCGTCAGTAGGACATGATGGACTTTGTTTGACATCACCATTCCAGCGACGCAGCGCGGGCGTCTGCTACCCACCGTCGAGGCAGGAGAGAATCAAAGCTCATCAGAGCTTCACCAACTCACTCAATTGCATGCTTGCTCTCCCAGACGTCCTCGAAGGCGTATCGGGCTTTGAGCTCGCGCTCACGCACCAAGTGAGGCTCAACCTGTTGCCAGGTTCGCTCTCTACCATCGTCGATTTCGATAGTAGCAGCCGGGCATCATCGCTGTCGAGATCATCACGTCAAGCACTCAGCTGGGCGCGTGTTCTCAGCGGGCCATCTTTTCTGCGACCAATCCGACAGATCGGAGAGCCATTCTCCGTCTTCTATAGGGGTGTAGGCACCGATATAGGGGTGTCGGCACCGAGTGCGCTTACGGCCATTGCCGCGAGCTTTCGGCGCCTCGAGAAACCGGCTCCAACGGAGCACAGGATCCTTCGCGGCGTGCGGATTCCGTCCCCAGACCGTCTCATCAAGGATGGCTGGACTCGGTGATCGGCGAGGCGTCCGACGAGTCGAACGCTTGCACATACGACTCGACGAGCCATGTCAGACCACTTGTGCGTTTGCACATACGACTCGACGAGGCTCGTCGAAACGATTCAAGCTTGCACATACGAGCTTACGAGCCTCGGCGTGACTGCTCTACTTTGACGAAGACAACCGCTTCGGTGAGCTCAACAAGGTCACCGAGACCCCGACGCTCTTTCTCCTCAACGACCGTGCAGCCGCCCGGACGCAGGTGCCAGCGACAGACTTCGATCTCGCCGCCGACGACACCGGCGATGGCGACGGCTTCGTCGAGCCTCTCGGCATCCCGGATTCGGGGCTGGGGTAGTACCAACTCTGAGACTAGCTTCTGTCGCGTGTTGACAACAACTATTCAAGTATTGAAATAAAAGGCTTTATGAACTACTTCGAAGGTGGCACGGGATCTGCTCTCCAAGGAGGAAGCAACACCAAAAGGAGCTCCCGTGCAAACCATCGTCAAAATTCTCAGCTGCCTTGCCTTGACCCTTGCCCTGATCTCGAGCCTGCCGGCTGCGGCCGGTGCGGCCACCTTCGTGACCAACTTTACCGACGACCTCGACGACTCGCTCCCCGGCGACGGGGTGTGCGATAGCGGCTCGAACCTCTGCACCCTACGGGCGGCGATCCAGGAAGCCAATGCGCTGGCTGGTGGCCCACATGTGATCGAGATCCCGAGTCTGCCGGGTGGCGATTACCTCATCCTGGCGAGTGGCTCGATCGAGATCACCCAGCCGATGACGATCCGTGGTCAAGGAGGCGTGCCGGTCATCCGCCAGTCCGGCTCATTCGTCAACGCGGCCTCGTTTCGGGTCGGGGCGTCGGTCGCGGTGCATGTCCAGGACGTGGAGCTGAGGGCCAAGACTGAAACCGCTTTTTTGATCGACGATTCGGGCGCGCAATTGACCTTGGAGAACGTCGCCTTTATACCCGGCGACAACGGCGACGCGCCGGGGCTCGAGATTTTTGCCGGTGACGCTACCTGCACCCGCTGCGAGGTCCGCGATGGGGTGGACTCCACCGGGGTCCGAGTCGACGGCGGGACCTTGAAGATGGTTGACAGCACAATCCGCAATAACCACCTGGCGACCGGCGACGAGGGCGGAGGCGCTCGGGTTAACGGTGGCCATCTTTACCTGCTGCGCAGTCTGGTGACTGGCAATTCGGTGCGGGATTCTACGGACCATGGCAGCGGTGGCGGGCTCTATCTCGGCGGCGGCCAGGCCACCCTGATCAACACCACGGTTTCGGGAAATCTAGCGGCTCGCGACGGCGGCGGGATCTACGTCACCGACGCCTTCTTGGAGTTGCAGAACTCGACCCTGGTCTTCAACAACGCCGACTCGGACGAGGATGACTTCGGTCAAGGGGGCGGCACCTACGCTGGATTCTTGGGGGTGATCCGCAGCAACAACACGATCTTCAGCCGCAATGTCGCCCGCTGTCCCGGGACTATTTGTTTGCCCACCACCTGGGAGTGCGGCGGCAATGGGGTCGAAAGTCTGGGGCACAATCTAATCAGCCGCGACCGCGGTTGCATCATCGCCCCTCTGGGTACGGATCCAGACATCACGGGCATCCTCATGGACTTCGAACCGCTGGCGGATTGGGGTGGCGTGACCCAGGTGCACGCGTTCTTTCTCGCCGAACCGGCCACCGAGGCTGGCGATCCAGACGGCTGCTTCGCCGATGGTGACCTGGACTTAGGCACCGCCAACGCCCCCTTGACCGACGATCAGCGCGGCGAGCCGCGGCCGGTCGACGCCGACGGGGATGCCAATGCCGTGTGCGACATCGGTGCGTTCGAGCTCTCCTGCGGCATCATCGGTGACCTGGATGGTGACGGCGTCAGCCGCCTGTGCGACAACTGTTTGGGGCTGGCCAATCCCGACCAACAGGACGGTGACGATGACGGTTCCGGCGATGCCTGCGACAATTGCCCGCAGACCTCCAACACCACTCAAGCGGACGGCGATCAAGACGGGGTCGGCGACGTCTGCGACAACTGCGCCGCTGATAGCAACCCGTCGCAGGCGGATCAGGACGGCGACGATTTAGGGGATACTTGCGACAACTGCGTTGCCACCGCCAATCCGGGCCAAGGGGATATCGACGGCGACAAGACCGGGGACGCCTGCGACAACTGCTCGATCCAGCCCAATCCCGACCAGAGCGACCTCGACGGTGACGGCGTCGGCGATGTCTGCGATGTCTGTCCCCAGGACGCCGATCCAGGACAGGCGGAGGCGGACGGCGACGACGTGGGCGACGCCTGTGACAATTGCCCGGCGACACCCAACCCCGAGCAAGAGGACACCGACGGCGATGGAATAGGCGACGCTTGCGACGTCTGCCCCGCAGTGGCCGATCCGGAGCAGCTGGACGACGACATGGACGGCATTGGCAACGCTTGCGATTGCATGCCCGACCACCCGGGCTCCACCACCGGACCCTGTACGTCCTGTGGACCCTACGATCTCTACCAGCAGCCCCATATCAACCGCTTCAACTCCGGCCTGAGATCGGCAGCGGCGGTCGACGACCATTACCTCGAGGCGCCGGTGGACGACGTCGCCGGACTGTTGACGATTGGCGCAAACATCGGCGGTTTGCGCTTCTGGGGCGTGCGCCGGGATCGGGTCACCGATCTGCCTTGCCGGGCCGACGGCGACCCGATTACGGTACGTTTTCACGCCGATGCCGGCGGCCAACCCGGAGCCCTGCTCGCCCAGCGATCACAGATCGCCGCGGTTCGCGAGTCGGGATTCGGCTTCACTCTCGATCCGACCCTGCCGATCCTCGAGCACGATGTGGACTTCCCCACCGCTGTCGCCAATCCCAACGCCCCGATCTGGGTGGCGATCTACAGCCTGCCTTCTGGCAACTGCGAGTTGGAGATGACCGTCGAATTGGGAACCGACTCCTGGGACGATCGCTCCGTGCATCTTCAGCAGGGAGATCTCGATGGCGACTTCGGGCTGTGCCTCAGCCGCGGCCCAGCCGGCCCACCGCAGATTTTTGCCGACGGCTTCGAAAGCGGCGACTTCGGCACCTGGACAGCGGTTTCACCCTAGCTTAGCTAGACGCCGGTTGTCCGATCGCCTCCTGTGGACTCGCACGCAGCTGCGTAACTCGCCTCGGCGCATTAGTGCCCGAGAAACCTATTGGTTACAATAGTTTGGAGAGCAAATTTCTGTTCTCTTGCTCATACATACTCGCCGCGTGCTCGCTCCACAGGGGCCTCCCTGCTAGACAACTGCGATGGTAGGATCTCAAACTGTGTCTTGGATTTTGGTCGTTGATACAGACGGCCGCGAACGCCGCCTGACCCTGGCCAAAGGTCGGCAGGTGGTGGGCTCGGATCCGGCAGCGGATCTGCGGTTGGATCACCCGACGGTTTCCCGCCGGCACATCAGCCTCGAGCCCTCCGCCGAGGGGGTTTGGCTGAAGGATTTGGAATCCTCCAACGGTAGCCGCCTGAATGGGATGCCGCTGACCGTACGCACCCTGGTGCGGGCAGGCCAGTCGATTCACCTCGGCTCGGTGGCTTGTCGCTTGGAAGAGCTGGATCCGCGGGAAGTGCAGACCGCGGTGGACTTCGGGCTCCCTACCGGCCCGGAAGAGCAGCCGCCGAGCGGCGCCGGCCAGCGGACGCTCTCGGTAGGATCGGTCCGCGAGTTTCTTTCCTCCGCTCTGCCGCGTGTTGTTGCGGCCCTCGAGAGGTTGCGCGCTGCGGCTCCCGAAGGCGAGGCCGCTGCAGT
>JAJCXQ010000272.1 GCA_029263355.1 Acidobacteriota bacterium
CGGACGAAGGTTTCGTCGACTAAGAGACGTTCCAAGCTGCGAGGTCTTCGGACTCGAAGCCATTGGCGAAGATGCTTGCCGGGGGCGCCTGGCACCAGCATATTGAACGAATCATTGCTGCCCGCCCGAGCGTTTGGCAGATTGTCAATTCAATTGACAATCTGCCAGGCTGGTTCACCTTTGAATAGAGCGAGCTGCTCAAGGCGCGATTCAACCGCGCCCTCACGTCGAACCTCTATTTCTGGCGGTCACGGAGCGGGCTGGATGTTGATGCCCTCATCGAGGAGGGCAATACCCTGACCCCGGTTGAGATCAAATCGGGGCAAACTGTGGTATCCGATTTCCTGAAGGGCCTCGAGCAATGGTCCGCATTGGCTGGTGACGTCGGCGGACGTCCGTGGCTCATCTATGGTGGTGACCGTCGCCAGAGTTGGTCGTGCATGGAGATCCTGCCATGGCGGGAGATTGGGAAGCTCGGGAGTTAGAGGAACCGTCGCAGCCCGAACCTCTTGGCCCAAGGTGGGGTCTCGCCGCGGTGCCTAAGAAGGCGTCCGGTGACTATGGTCCTGCCGCCTGGCGCAACCGCTCGAGTAGGGCCAAGGCCGGCTTTGATTCGCCATCAAATTGGCAGCCGCCAAATAGGTCGCCATGCTGGATACGAATGTTGTTGCACTCAAAACAGATCGAGCCAACCCAATCATCATTGATGACCACGGCATACATTGGGATGTGGCACCTCGCCTGTTCCTTGAAGGGCAGAGCACACATGTCACGAACAAACGACAATCCATCTTTCTTATCGAGCACTTTGGCCGGACTCAGGCCAAAGCTTGTCCAAGGGCTTGATGAGTAGCGAGCACTCGATTCATCGATTAGGCCAACGGTCACCGTCTTGATGACATCTGGCAACATGAAGTCATTCTCGGTATCAGACATAAGTTGTCGTCGTCCCTAGAGGTGGGCGATTCGCTCTAGCGAACACCTCGCCCGATTCGATGCCTAGAGTCTCATTGGGAGACAGAGTCTCAGTGGGAAACAGAGTCTCAATGGGAAAGAGAGTCTCAATGGGAAACAGAGTCTCAATGGGAAACAGTCATCTGGATGACCATCGTAGCCGGGGATCAACCACGTTGTAAACGACAGCCAGTGGGCGAGATTCGACCCGTCGTTCCATCCCTCCTCGCCAGCGTCTCATCGCCCAGAGCTGGCTTTCGACCCTCGATGTTGCATCGACACAATCCTCGCGACGGTTGGCTCCTCTAATCTCGTGAGCAAGACACGACGTGGAGCCTGCAGCGGCGCGAACGTGGGAGCTTGATTTACGAGGAGAACTGCAATGATTACGATGCGATCGATTTTGCCGTTGTTGTGGACGGTTGTTCTAGGTTTCGCTACCGCCAGCGAAGTGACGGCGCAGACCAAGCTGCTGAGGTATCCCGACCTCCACGACGACCGGGTGGTCTTCACCTACGCCGGCGATCTTTGGTTAGCGCCTGTGGCGGGAGGAAACGCCCTTCGGCTGACCTCCCACCCCGGCATCGAGTTGTTTGCAAAGTTTTCGCCAGACGGTGAGCAGATCGCGTTCACCGGCCAATACGACGGCGACGAGCAGGTCTACGTTGTACCTACTGCCGGTGGCATTCCACGACAGCTGACGTTTTATCCCGCCGCCGGACCACTGCCGCCGCGCTGGGGTTACGACAATCAGGTGTACGGTTGGTCTCCCGATGGTCGCAGTGTTCTATTCCGGTCCCTGCGCGACGGCTGGGACGTGGGGGATAGCCAGCTGTTCACCGTGCCGTTGACGGGCGAGTTGGCGACCGCGTTACCGATGCCGCAGTCGGGAGCTGGAGAATTTTCGCCCAATGGGGAACAGGTGGTCTACTCACCGCTGGTGAGGGACTTTCGGCATTGGAAGCGCTACGAAGGTGGTTGGGCTCAGGAGCTGTACGTCTTCGACTTGGCGAGCCACGCCACCACCCAGGTCACCGATCATCCACGCGCTGATCGTGATCCGATGTGGATCGACGACACGATTGTGTTCACCTCCGATCGCGATGGCAAGAACAACCTCTACGCCTACGATGTCGCCGGTGACATCGCCGGTGCGGCCACCACCCAGCTGACCCGCCATCACGAATGGGATGTGCGCTGGCCGAGCGCTGACCACGCTCGCGGTCGGATCGTCTACGAGCTCAACGGCGAACTGCGAGTACACAACTTGGCGACCGGCGACAACCAGCCGTTCGCTATCCGCGTACCGGACGACGGCGTGGCGAAACGTCCCTCCCGGGTCTCGGTCTCGGGTAGAGTGGCGGACATTGGGCTCAGTCCTCACGGCGAGCGGGCGGTGCTCTCCGCCCGGGGTGACATTTTCACCGTGCCGATCGAGCATGGACCCACGCGGAACTTGACCCGGACCTCCGGCGCTCACGATCGCGAGCCCGCTTGGTCGCCGGACGGTGGTTTGATCGCTTTCGTCTCCGATCAGGACGGCGAAGAGGAGATCTGGCTCGTCGACCAAGATGGCAAGAGCTCGCCACGACAGCTTACCGACGGTCATCGCGGTCGGCTCCACGATCTCGCATGGAGCCCCGACGGCGCGCACATCGCCTACCGCGATCAAGGGTTGAGGCTATACCTGGTCGAGGTCGACAGCGGGCACCATCGTCAGATCGCCGACGACCCGGCGGTATTCGGGCTGACATTTGCCTGGTCGCCCCATGGTGGGCATCTGGCGTTCTCCCTCGGTCATGCCAACGGCAATCGCTCGCTCTACATCTGGAGCGCGGGGGATGATCGAGTCCGTCAAGTCACCGATGAAATGTTCAGCGAGAGCTCACCCGTCTGGGGATCCAAAGGCAACTACCTCTTCTACTTGAGTGCGCGGGAATGGAGTCCCCAGATCGGTTCCCTCGAATTCGACTACGTGCTCGATCGCGAGGTTTTGGTATACGCCCTGGCATTGCGTGACGACGTGCCCCACCCGTTTCCGCCACGTAGCGACGAAGCGACGATCGATCAAGCCGCTAACGAGGCAGGGGACGAGGATGCCAAGGACAAGCAGGGTGGCAAGGACAAGCAGGGTGGCAAGGACAAGAGTAGTGACGGTGCCGGCGAATCCGAACCACCGCCGATCCAAATCGACTTCGACGGTTTGGCGGAGCGGGTGGCGCGGGTACCTCTCGCTGCCGACAACTACATAGGTCTGTCGGTGGCGGAGGGGCACCTGTTGGCGCTGCGAACCGGTGCCGCGTATTACGGCCGGCAGAGTGATGTGACGCCGGGGATCCGCGCCTTCGCCTTCGATCGTCAGGAGGCCTCGATGCTGATCGAGAATCTGCGCGCTGCGGCGCTGTCATCCGACGGCAAGAAGCTACTGGTTGACCAACAAGGCAGCTACACCATCCTCGATGCCAAGGCGAAGGGTGCCGACGGTGCCAAGGGGCTTTCTCTCGGCGGGCTCGAGGTCGACCTGGTGCCGGAGGAAGAGTGGCGTCAGATCTTCCACGAAGTGTGGCGTCGCTTTCGGGACTTCTTCTACGTTGAAAACATGCATGGTTACGATTGGGAGGCGCTGCGGCGGCAGTACGAGCCGTTGCTCGCGCATGTCTCGCATCGCTCCGACCTCAACTACGTGATCGCGGAGATGATCGCCGAGCTCAGCGCCTCCCATACTTATATTGCCGGTGGTGACTTCACGACCCCGCAGCGTCCAAGCGCGGCGCTGCTCGGGGCGCGGTTCGAGCTCGACGCCGCGCTCGGGCGTTACCGGATCTCTCGCATCCTCGATGGCGACAACTCCGAAGACAGCTATCGTTCGCCCCTCACCGAGGTTGGAGCCGGCGCCGAAGTGGGTGACGTCTTGGTTCGGATCAACGGCCAGGAGGTGGGTGCCGAAGACAACCCGTATCGATTGTTGAGGCATGCTGGAGGTGGGGTCATAGAGCTGACGGTGTCAGGCTCTCGTGGCGATGCGCCCGACGCTGCGTCCAGCGCTGCGTCCAGCGCTGATCGCACGGTTCTGGTGCGGCCGATCCGCAGCGAAGACAACCTGATCTATCTCGACTGGATCCGCCGCAACCAGCGCCGGGTCGAGGCGGCCAGCGATGGCCGCCTCGGCTACCTGCACCTTCCTGACATGGGCGCCGCCGGCATCCGTGAGTGGGTCAAATGGTTTTACGGTCAGCAGCGCAAAGACGGGTTGGTTATCGACGTGCGGTCGAATGGCGGCGGCAACGTGTCACCCATGATCATCGAGCGGTTACGGCGCGAGTTGTTGATGGTCGACTTCGGGCGCAATCAAGACTTTCCTGGCCCCTACCCCGGGGTGCTCTTCGCCGGCCACCTGGTGTGTCTGGTGGATGAAGACACGGCCTCGGATGGTGATCAGTTCGCCTGGGTGTTCCAGCAGGCTGGTCTCGGGCCGTTGGTCGGCAAACGCTCCTGGGGTGGGGTGATCGGTTACTTCAACCGTGGCCCGCTGATCGACGGCGGCACGGTCTCGATCGCCGAGTCCGGCACCGCCGGGCCGGATGGTGAGTGGGTCATCGAGGGAACAGGGGTCGAACCTGACTACGAAGTGGAGAACACGCCCGCGGCCGTACTGGCAGGGCGTGATCCGCAACTCGAGAAGGCGGTGGAGCTGCTGCTCGACAAGATCCGCAGCGAGCCGCGGGGCATCCCGCAGACGGCTCCGCCAGCACCAGTGAAAACACAGCAGGCGGAGGTGGGGCGATGAAAGGATTGGGGCGTCGGTGGCAGCGCGACTGGCTTTCGGCAGGGTTGGTCGCCACCGCCACCGGCGCCATTTCACTCACCAGCGCCATCTTCGCCGCGGATTGGCCGCAATATCGCGGCCCCGAGGGACTCGGTGTGGCGGTTGACGAAGGGTTGCTTCGGTCGTGGGGCGAAGGCCAACCCAAGGTGGTGTGGCGCCAGCCGATCGGCACTGGCTATTCCTCGATATCGGTGGTCGGCGAGCGGCTCTGGACGATGGCGGCTACGACGACCGACGCCGGCGAGGAGGAAGCGGTCCTCTGCCTCGACAAGGCCACCGGTGAGACCTTATGGCGGGTAGTGGTCGATCAACCGTCGCCGCCGACCCTCGCCGATTCCGGGCCACGCTCGACTCCGACGATCGACGGCGACGTACTGTATGCGATCACCTCGCGCTCTCGGTTGCTGGCGATGGCCGCCGCTGACGGTCGAATCCTATGGAGCAAGGAGCTGCAAGCCTGGGGACGGGTACCACGGTTTGGCTACTCGACCTCACCGCTGGTGGATGGCGACTCGGTGATCGTCGAGGTCGGGCGTCCTCGTCAAGAGCCGGGGGCGGTGGCGTTCGACAAACGCAGCGGTGAAGTGCGCTGGAGTGCTCTCAAAGGCGGCTCAGGCTACTCGACGCCGCTCGCGGTCGAGATCGACGGGGTGCGTCAATATGTGTTCTTTCGTCGGGTTGGCGTGCAGGCGCTATCGACGGCAGGGGAGCGCTTGTGGAGACACGATACGAGGCCAGTGGGTGGCGTCGCGATGCCGCTCTTTCTGCCTCCAGATCGGATTTTTGTAGCCGCGGCAGACGACCAATTCGGCGGCCTGATGCTGCGTGTCGGTCGCACAGATGGCGTGTTTCATAGCGAAGAGTTGTGGCAGGCGGACTGGATGCGCAATCACTTCAACAGCTCGGTGCAAGTTGACGGTTATCTCTACGGTTTCGACAACGCGACCCTGCGTTGCCTGGACGGTGCAACCGGCGAGCGACGGTGGGCGAAACGTGGATTTGGCAAGGGATCCTTGGTGGCGGCCGGCGATCTGCTCTACGTCCTGAGCGACAGTGGCACCTTGGCGCTGGTTCGCGCCTCTCCCGAAGCCTACGATGAGCTAGGGCGCACGCAGGCGACGGAGGGTCGCGCCTGGACTGAGCCGAGTCTCGCGGATGGGCGGCTTTATGTGCGCGACGGAGACGAGTTGGTGAGCCTCGACGTGCGCGGCGGTGATGTCGAGACGCCGGTTGCAGCCGGCTTTGCGGAGGTGGCGCCGTGAGATGCCGGCAGGCAGGTGCGACGATGATTTGGACAGTGGTGGCGCTGGCTTTTTTGGCGGGCACGATCACTGCCGAAGACCTCGGCGCCAAGGATCTCGATGTCGGTGACATCGTCGAGCGGTATCTGAAGGCCCGCGGTGGTGTTGAGCGTTGGCGCCGGGTGCGGGCTCTCGAGCTCACGGGGCACTACTCGACCTTCAGCCAACGGTCCTCCTTCAGGCTCGTTCGTCGGCGCGATGACGTTTACCGACTCGACTACACCGTCATGAAGGCGCCGGCGATCCGCGCCCGTGGCCCGAGTGGCCCATGGATGTTGCATGGGTCGTTGAGTCCCGAAGCTAGCTCGGTCGATGACGGGCCCTATAAGACCCTGCTCGAGCGTGAGTCTTTGTTTGGACTCTTGCTGCTCGACTATGCCGACAGAGGTGCTCGCGTCGAGCTGGCGGGGCCCGGCGAGATCGACGGTGTGCAAACCTGGAACCTTCGCGTGACCTTCGCCAGTGGTGAGGAGGAGATCTGGTATCTCGATGTCGACACCTTTCTGGAGGTTGCGGTCGACAGCACGGTCCACGATCTGACTCAAAGTGAATCGCCGATGCGGCAACGCGCCTTCTACGATGACTTCCGGCGCGTCGACGGCCTGGTCTTACCCTTTCGTACCGAGCTCGAGTTCGGCGCTCGACTGGAGACCATGGAGGTTGATCGGGTCATGGTCGATCCGAAGCTCGACCCGACATTGTTCGATATTCCGCAGCGTCAAGTTTCACAGAGTCAGGAGTAGCCGATGCAGCGGTAACAGCCCGCTGGTTGTTTTGCGCTCCGACTGAGCGCACTCTCGAGAGCGAAGGCAACTTTAGTGTCGTCGTGCCGTATGAGCTAGTGGCCTCAACCACTAGCGGCTAACGCGAGATGCCCTCTTCCATCGCCCCAGACCCGAACTGCGACGCCGACCTCCAGGGCGGCTTTCTGCTCGCAGAGTGGCGTGTTGAGCCGTCTCTGTACCGGCTCACCCGTCAAGATCGGGTGGTCCACCTAGAGCCAAAGGTAATGCAAGTGTTGGTGCGGCTGGCGGTGCGCCAGGGGGAGATGGTGCCGCGAGAGGAGTTGCGGGAAGTTGGTTGGGGAGACGCCTACGCCGCTGAAGAGGGTCTGCGCAGAGCGGTGATGTTGCTCCGGCGGACGTTTGACGACGACGCGAAGGCGCCACGATTTATCGAGACCATCCCGCGGGCCGGGTACCGCCTGATCGCGTCAGTGAGAACGAGCACCGACGTCGAGCCAGCCGTCCTACCGTCATCGATTCCGAGGCAGCCCCTACTGGGCCTTAGAGTACCGACGCGCCGGCTTGGCTGGACATTCCTCTCCCGTTTGCCGATGCTGGCGAAGCCGTCAGGGTTGGTCGTGACAGGTCTGGTCGCGACAGGTCTGATCGCTGCTGGTCTGGCTTGGGCTGGCGCCTTGGCCGGTGGCCGCGTCGGTGCGCCGGAAGTTGTCGAGCCCTCGCGGGGCGCCGGCATGAGGCCGCTGACGACGTATCCTGGTCGCGAACGTGATGCCAGTCTTTCCCCGGATGGTCGTCACGTAGCCTTTGTCTGGGCGGAGGAGGGGGGCGCCGAGGCGGTTTATGTCCGACCCATCGACGATGAGATGCCTCGCCGTTTGACCCGTCAACCAGATCCCGAAGCCTATCCGACGTGGTCGCCGGACGGGCTACGTTTGGCCTACGCGCGTTATGACTCGGAGGCGACTCATCTGGTCGTCGCTGGGGTTGATGGGTCCGATGAAAACGAGCTGGCGGTGTTGCCGGCCGAGACCCTCTATGGCTTGACGTGGTCGCCGGACGGCGGCTGGTTGGCGTATGCTCAGCGTCCGGTGCAAGGTGAAGGGGTCGCGCTGTTCCGGATCGAGATCGAAAGTCGTTTTCGGGAGCGCCTCACCGCGCCGCCTGCCGGCATGGTCGGTGACTTCGATCCGGCCTGGTCGCCGGCTGGCGCTGAACTGGTTTTTGTGCGCCGTGGCGCTTTCGGGGTCGGTGATCTCTTCATCCTGCGGCTCGACAGTCGCACGCTGCAACAGCTCACCCAGCTGCGGCAAGCGATCGTTCGGCCGACCTGGTCCCCCGATGGTGAAGCGGTGCTCTTCGCTCGTCTGCGTGCTGACCGGTACGGTTTGAGCTGGGTGTCTCGCGCTGGTGGAGTGGCTCATGATCTGGAGCTCGGCTCCGATCACATCGTGCGGGCCTCCGCGGTGGCGGCGGTTGATCATCTGGTGGTGGAGCGACTGCGGGTGGATACCGAGCTTTGGCGACTCGACCTCACCGCTGCGCCGCAGCCGACGCGTTGGTTGTCCTCGACGTCGACCGATCGTCTGCCGGCGTTCTCCGTCGACGGTCAACGAGTGGCGTTCGTCTCCGAGCGGTCGGGGTCCACCGAGCTGTGGGTGGCCGACAACAATTCGCGCCATCCCAGGCAATTGACCACAGTCGGCTCCGGATTGCTCGGGCGTCCACAGTGGTCGCCAGACGGCCAACAGATCGCTTTTGATAGCAGCACCGGCGGTAATGTCGACGTACATTTGATTTCGACCGACGGCACACACAGCCGGCGCTGGACCTCCCATCGCGCCGACGACTGCCTCCCAGCATGGTCGCGTGATGGCGACAGCCTCTACTTCGCGTCGAATCGTTCCGGACGCTGGCAGGTCTGGCGCCGGTCGTTGGCCGCGCAGGACGTTAAGCAAGTCGCCTCGCAGATCACACGCAACGGCGGGCTCACCGCCGCTGAGTCTTTTGATGGTCGCTGGCTCTACTTCGTCAAGCCGACCGGCGTCTCTGGTCTCTGGCGACAGCCCCTCACCGGCGGCGAAGAGAGCCTGGTGATGGCCGACTTTGATCCCACGGTCGATTGGGCGCTGACCCCCGACGGCGTGTTCTTCGTCGACCATCAAGAGGACAATCGCGGTGCGGTGGTCTACCGGGATCTGCCACGGGGCGAAGAACGCACCGTCTGGGAGCTCGAGGAACCGGCCCACGACTTTGGCATGGCGGTTTCCGGAGACGGGCGCTACCTCGCCCTGGCGCTTTTGCATTCGAGCGAGAGTGATCTGCTGTTGACGAAGTGGTGACGGCTAGCTCGAGCGTCGAGCCCACTCTCGGTAGCGACCCGGTGTGGTTCCGACAACTCTCTTGAACGAGTGCGTGAGTTGACTCTGGTCACAGAAGCCTGCGCTCAGCGCCAAGTCCGCAAGCTGCACGCCGGGCTCACATAGGCGGTCACAGGCGAATTGGACGCGGACCCGGCGTAGGGTGTCGCCGATCGAGGCGCGATGGAAACGACGAAAGACCCGTGACAAATGCACCGGGTGGATGCCAACCTCTTGGGCAATGCCTCGAACGCTCAACGGTCGGCGAAACTCTTCGTGGATCATCGCTGTAGCTCGTTGCAGCCAAAAGGGTGGGCGTTGTTCCTCGAGGTCGTCGCTCGACGGACATTCACGATACATGACATTTCTCCCACTGACACGGTCTCCACTGACACAGTCTGCACTGACACGGTCTGCACCGACACGTCTTCCATTGACATATTGGATTGTCGGCTACCATGAACCGCCTCGCCATGGAGTTGGTCTGGAGGATCCGTTAGCCTTTGTGGAGCGTGCGTGATCAACCTAGTCTGGAGACAGGATGAACCAGGAGCTCGGATGAGCAGGGAGCTGCCATGAACAAGAAGGACACGATGAACAGGGGAACCGGGTGAGCGACGAGATCGTGGCCAGCCATGGTTTGGAAGAGCTCGAGGGTCGGCGACGGAAAGCCCTCGAGATGGGCGGCGAGGCAAAGATCGAACGCCAGCATGCTCTCGGTCGATGGACGGCTCGCGAGCGGCTCGCACATTTGCTCGACGACAACAGCTTTCAGGAAACTGGGCTGCTCGCCCATAGCGATCGTCGGCAGGCCCGCGACAAGACGCCGGCTGACGGTAAGGTCTGCGGTTTCGGCGAGGTAGATCAACGACCGGTTTATGTATCAGCGGATGACGTTACCGTCATGGCTGGCGCCGGGGGGCGGGTGGGCTCGGGTAAAGACCACAAAGCGACCCTCTATGCCGTCCGCAAAGGGTTTCCGCTGATCCATCTGGGGGATGCTGGCGGCGCCCGGGTGCCGGACATCATGGGCGCAACCGGCATGATGAGAATGGTCTACCCCATTTCCGGCGAGCCGCGTGATCGACAGGTGCCCTTTGTCGCCACCATCATGGGCGAGTGTTACGGCGCGCCAACCTGGAAAGCGTCACTGGCGGACATCGTGGTGCAAGTACGAGGCACCGCGATGGCGGTGTCGGGGCCGCCGGTGTTGGAAGCCGCGACCGGGGAGCGTGCTACGCCGGAAGAGCTTGGTGGCTGGGAGCTACACGCCCGCACTACCGGTCAAGTGGATCTGTTCGCCGACAGCGACCAGGAGTGCCTCGAGCTGGTTCGCCGGGTGCTGAGTTACCTGCCGTCGAATGCTGAGCAACTCCCGCCGATCGTCGCCACCGGGGATATCCCCGACCGCCGTCTGACAGCTGCCCTCGACATCGTGCCGGAAGACCCGCGCAAAGCGTATGACATGCATCGCCTGCTCGAGCTGGTGGCTGATCGAGGCAGCGTCTTGGAGCTCAAGCCGTATTACGACG